>CAZGWJ010000004.1:0-2500 GCA_964529445.1 uncultured bacterium | reverse complement strand
AAGTTACGGGAGTAATTGGCCGAGTTCCTTGGCAACACTTAACTCGAGCGCCTGAGGATTCTCTCCTCATCTACCTGTGTCGGTTTGCGGTACGGTCGCCTGGGACTCCCTAGAGGGTTTTCTTGGCAGCGTGGAGTGGAGGACTTCTGGCGGTTAAGCCTCGCCCGACCCCTCGGTGTTAATGGCCCGCGGACTTTCCTACGGGCCCACCTATGAGCCTTGCCCACCACGACCAACGGGTGGGATCCCCTGTCCTTCTGCGTCACCTCTTCGGTGATAACGTCCTTTGGCGGTTCAGGAATTTTAACCTGATGTCCATCATCTACGCCTTTCGGCCTCGACTTAGGAACCGACTGACCCTGAGCGGATTACCCTTGCTCGAGGAAACCTTAGATTTACGGCGAGAGCGTTTTCCACGCTCTTTTTCGCTACTTAATCCGGAATTATCACTTCTGCTTCGTCCAGGCGTCCTTACGGTCGCCCTTCAGCCTATGGCAGAACGCTCCTCTACCACGACGCCCCCCCGAAGGAGGACGCCATCTACGGCTTCGGTGGCATGCTTTAGCCCCGGTAAATTGTCGGCGCAGGAACACTCGAACAGTGAGCTATTACGCACTCTTTAAATGATGGCTGCTTCTAAGCCAACATCCTGGTTGTTTAGGCGTTCCCACATCCTTGACCACTTAGCATGCACTTTGGGACCTTAGCCGATAGTCTGGGTTGATTCCCTTTTGACCGCGAATCTTAGCACTCGCGGACTCACTCCCAGGATTCACGTTGTCGGCATTCGGAGTTTTAAAGGGTTCGGTAACCTGTTAAGGCCCCTAGCCCAATAAGTGCTCTACCACCGGCAACTACTTCCTGAGGCTGCCCCTAAAGGCATTTCGAGGAGAACCAGCTATCACGGAATTCGATTGGCTTTTCACCCCTATCCACACCTCATCCAAGCTTTTTTCAACAAACATTGGTTCGGGCCTCCACCCCGTGTTAACGAGGCTTCACCCTGGGCATGGCTAGATCATCCCGTTTCGGGTCGATTAAACGAAACTAAGCGCCCTTTTAAGACTCGCTTTCGCTACGGCTCCACCCCTCGGACGGGGCTTAACCTCGCTTCGCCTAATCACTCTCCGGATCATTATGCAAAAGGCACGCGGTCACACGTAAAGGCGCCAACCACCCGAAAGTGGCGGCCTCCCTCATAGTGCTTCCACTGATCGTAAGCACACGGTTTCAGGTACTATTTCACTCCCCTTCCGGGGTTCTTTTCACCTTTCCCTCACGGTACTGTTCCGCTATCGGTCGTCAGCGTGTATTTAGCATTGGACAGTGGTCTGCCCGGATTCCCACAAGGTTCCACGTGTCTCGTGGTACTCAGGAACTCATATGGAGGAAGCACGGATTTCGCCTACGGGGATTTCACCCTCTGTGTCGGACCGTTCCAGGCCCTTCAGCTATCCGGCTTCTTTGTGACTCCACGGCCGTTCCGTAAAACGGCCCAACGAGCCCTACAACCCCGGTGCCGCAACGCTTACGGGCTTAAACGTCACCGGTTTGTGCTGTTCCCCTTTCGCTCGCCGCTACTGAGGGAATCTCTGTGATTTCTTTTCCTCTGGTTACTGAGATGTTTCACTTCACCAGGTCGGCTTCCGCACCCTATGGATTCAGGTACGGATCACGGAGGTTTGCTCCGCGGGGTTTCCCCATTCGGACATTCCCGCTTCAAAGCCTATTGCCGGCTCCACGGGACTTATCGCAGGCTGTCACGTCCTTCGTCGCCATCTGACGCCAAGGCATTCACCGTATGCTCTTAGTAGCTTGATCACATGATCGATCGCCGCTGCTAATGAACCTACTTCTTGGCACTCGGTTCAGCTATTAGTAGTTCGCATCTATCGCTTGTCAAAGACCTGCCCCGTAGCGTATCGCCGAAGCGACTCCGCCACAGGGGCGCCCCGGGCCGATGCGGCCACCGGGGGTGGAACTCTCAGGTTCCATTCATCCCTTCGTCGCCGAAGGAATGGATGCAACCTGTTTACTGTCGGTATTCGCTCTTCGATGGCGGCTAAACCGCCTCTCGAAAAGTGGTGGAGATGGCCGGGATCGAACCGGCGACCCCCTGCTTGCAAAGCAGGTGCTCTCCCAACTGAGCTACATCCCCGCCCATCCCTCCAGCAAGCCCTTGAAATGGTGGGCCTAACTGGAGTCGAACCAGTCACCTCGCCCTTATCAGGGGCGCGCTCTAACCATCTGAGCTATAGGCCCACTCCAGTTCGAAGCCTTGCGGGAAACGCTCAGCCACCTTGCCTACCAAAGAACAGGAGACCCTCCCCGAAGGGAGGGCCGGGTCTCTCAAAACCGAACAGCGCGAAACTCGTTGTGGTGATCCACTTAAGGACCTGGAGCCATCCCTTGTCCCGAAGGACGAGAAGAGGCCCATGGAATCCTTTAGAAAGGAGGTGATCCAGCCGCACCTTCCGATACGGCTACCTTGTTACGACTT
>CAZGWJ010000003.1:0-79671 GCA_964529445.1 uncultured bacterium | reverse complement strand
ACTCCGGCAGGCGGACAATGAGCCCGGTTGGGGGGGGCCCGCCGAAACGACTTTGGGGCGCGTGAAGGTCTTCACCGTCGGGTCTGGTTACTCCATGGCCAAGGTCCTGATGAACAGTCGGCCCATTCCTCGCGGAACCCGCGCGGTGTACAAGCCCTGAGCACTTCGCGACGCGTTCCCATGCCTTGTGTGGCGGGTTCGAAGTGACCGGCACGCAGGAGGGGGATCGAGACTGGCAGGCCATCCTGGAATGGGTCCTGAGGGCCCGCGGATTCGACGGAGGGCAGTACAAGCCGAACTACCTCAAGAGGCGAGTGGCGGTCCGCATGAGGACGGTCGGGGCCGCGACCTACGGGGACTATCGCAGGATCCTGGAAAGGGACCCCCGGGAACCGGATGCCCTTCTCAAACGCCTGACCATCCATGTCACGGAGTTCTTCCGGGATCCCGAGGTTTATCGCGCCCTGGAAGCGAAAGTCCTTCCCGCTTTGGACTCCAACGACCAATCGGAAACCGGGCGACGGCCGGTTCGTGCCTGGTGCGCCGCCTGTAGTACGGGAGAGGAACCCTACTCCCTGGCGATGCTCCTCGCGGAATGGTCTGCCGCCTGTCCGGGCCGGGATTTCGACATCCTTGCGACCGACATCGACGAAGTCAGCATCCAGACTGCGCAGAACGGGGTCTACCCCGAAGCGGCGGTCGCGTCGATGGAGCCGGACCGAGTGGGGAGATGGTTCACTCGGGAGAAGGGGCATGTGCGCGTTTCGGGTTCGCTGGCGAGGCGGGTGCGATTCGAGGTTCATGACCTGCTCGGGACCTGGTCCGACGGTTGGACGGGATTTGACCTGATCCTCTGCCGAAACCTCCTGATCTACCTGGGCGCCGGCCAACAGCAGATTCTGTATTCCCGGTTCCATTCCGTCCTGGAGCCGGAAGGGTTTCTGGTCCTGGGCCGAACGGAAGCCTTGCTGGGCAGGGCCCGGCGTTTGTACGAGTGCGTGGACATCCCGAACCGGTTCTACCGGCCCGTGCAGGCGGGGGGATCGCCGGACCCCGGCGAGCGTGGAGGCACGAACTGATGGACAAGGCACAGGACCATATCAATCTGGGGTTGGCCTTCTCGATGTCGAGGCGTTACGAGGACGCCATCGTGGAGTTCAAGCGCGCCCTCGAATTGAATCCCGATGACAGCGAGGTTCTTTTCCAGCTGGGAAGCATGAGCGCCAACGTGGGCCGCTATCCCGAGGCGGAAGCCTTCTTCCGGAGGGCTCTCGAGATCAACCCGGTGAACCTCAACGCCCATTGCAAGTTGGGCCTCCTCCTGGAGGCCCAGGGTAAGTATGAGGAGGCCGTGACCGAGTTCGCCAAGGCCGTCGAGATGAACCCTCAGGATGCGGGGCTTCACAACAACCTGGGTAACGTGTTCGTCAAGATGGGGCGCTTCGGCGAGGCCGTCGAGGCGTACGGGCGCTCCGTGGGCGTCAACCCGCAGAACGCCGAGATCCATTTCAAGATCGGCTACTGCCGGGAGCAGATGGGGCAACTGGAAGAGGCCCTGGTTTCCTACGAGAAGGCCATCGAGTTGAATCCCCGTCACGCCGCCGTCTACGGCATCCTCGGCAACACCTACCTGAAGCGGGGACGATACGCCGAGGCGGTGGAGCGTTTCGAGCGGGCCCTCCAGATCAACCCCAACGAACCGGGGGTGCATCTTTCCCTCGGTCAGGCCTACATGTCGCTGGGGCGCTACGAGAAGGCCGTTGCGGTCCTGCGGCAGGCGCTGGAACTCAATCCGAAGAACCCCGAGATCTACCTGAAACTGGGCACCCTCTACGCCAGCCGGGGACAGCAGGAGGATGCCCTGGCCATGTACCAGAAGCTCATGGAGATCAACCCGCACGATGCCAGCGTCCACAACGTGATGGGCTACATTCATGACCGCCAAGGGGATTCGGAGAGGGCCGTCCAGGAGTACCGGAGGGCGATGGAACTCAATCCCAACGACACCCTGATCCTCGACAACCTCGGGGGCCTCTACTACCGCCTCGGGCGGCTGGACGAGGCGGTCGAGATCCTCACCAAGCTCTCGTCCTTGAACCCGTCCCTGGCCGAACCGCATGCCAAGATGGGCAACATCCACATGAAAAGGGGCGATCGGGAAAAGGCCGCCGCCTGCTGGGAGAAGGCGCTGGCTCTCGATCCGACGAACGAGATCGTCCGGAACAACCTGAAGATCCTGCGGGGCGGGTGACGCACCTTGAAGACCCAGGAGAAATCCCTCGGGGAACTGCTGAAGCAGGCCGGCAAGGTGACGGCCGGACAGGTCGCCTCGGCTCTCCAGGAGCAGAAGCGGACTCGCGAGCCCTTCGGGAAGATCCTGGTCCGCCTGGGTTTCGTGACCGAGCGCGACATCCTCCAGGTCCTCGAGGGCATGTTGGCCCTCACCTTCACGACGGGTAACGAGCACTTCGGCATCGAGTCCTACCGGATCTTCGAGGTCATCCGTTGGGAACCGGCGAGAACGCTTCCGCTCTCGAATCCCCAGTTATCGGGTGTCCTGATGAAGCGGGGGGAGATCCATCCCGTCTTCTCGTTCCGGGGCATCCTCGGCCTGCCTCCCCATCCGGATCCCGGGACCACCTGGTACGTCATCCTCAAGCATAAGGACCGGCCCTTCATCCTTTGGGTTGACGCCATCGAGGAGGTCCGTCGCTTTCGCATGGATCAGGTCGAGGCCCTGCCGCCCTTCCTCCTCGGAAAAAGGTCGGATTTGTACTATTGTTTGGGTAAAATGAACAACATGCTTTTCTCCATCATCCATCCCGACCGTATCGTGAAGGACGAGGAACTCTTCCGGCAGGCTCTCGGCGAGGCGCCCCATGGCCCAACGTCCTGATTTCAGGACCATCCGCGAGACGGCCCACGGGGCCGATCAGGGGGATGCCTCCACCCACAACAATCTGGGCGTCTTCTACTATTCCAAGGGCATGTTCCAGGAGGCCGTGAAGGAGTTCAAAACGGCCCTGGAGATCGAACCTGAGAACGCCCTCATCCAGGACAACCTGAAATCCGTCAACCGGCAGTCCGGCCTTTTCGACCGCACGGTCGAGGCTTACCGCAAGTCGGTCCAGATGTTCCCGCAGGATCCGGAGGGACACTACCAGCTGGCTAATGCTTGGAGATACCTCGGCGAATACCAGAGGGCCGTGGACGAGTACCGTCGCGCCCTGGAACTGGCCCCCGAACATCCCTTCGCCCTGGGATACCTGGCCATCACCTACAAATGCATGGGTCTCTACGATGAAGCCATCGAGGAGTTCAAGAAGGCCCTCGAGAGAAATCCCCATTACGCGGACCTGCACAACAGCCTGGGCGAGGCGTACTACAACAAGGGCATGGCCAACGCGGCGCTCATCGAGTACAAGAAAGCCATCTCCCTCAACCCCGAGTTCGCGAAGCCCCATTACAACCTCAGTTTCGTGTACGGCGACAAGAACATGCTGGAGGACGCCGAACGGGAGTTCAAACGGGCCGTCGAGATGAATCCCAACTTCGGACAGGGTGCCCAGTCCCTCCTCTCCATCGAGAGACCCAAGAGCCTGGAGGAGCGGATGGCGGAGAAGACCGCCAAGGGGGAGTCACTCCCGACGAACCTGGAGACCCTTCTGAGCCTGGCCCGGGCCTACCGGAGCAAGGGCATGCCGGAAGAGGCCATTCGGGAGTATCGGAGAGGCATCGGGATCCTGCCCGGCGAGTCCATTCTCCATCGGGAGTTGGGCGAGACTTGCCTGCTCCGGGGAATGCTCGATGATGCGTTCGTCGCCACGCAGAAGGCCGTCGAACTGGGGCCGCGTTCCCCCGAGAATCTGGTCCAGTACGGGGTCGTCCTGAGGGAATTGAATCGTTCGGAGGAGGCGGTTGCACAGCTCAAGACGGCCCTCGAGATGGCTCCCGGTTCCAGCCCGGCCCATTACGAACTGGGCGTCACTTACTTCAGGATGGGCGACAACGAGAAGGCCACCCAGCAGATCCGCGAGGCCCTGGAGATCGACCCCCAGAACGCGGACGCGCATTATTACCTGGGCGTCTACTACTACAAGGTGAACCTCTATGACGAGGCCGCGCGGGAGATCCGGGAGGCCATGGATCTCGACGCCGGTATCGCCTCGAATCCCGAGGCTTTGACCTACCTCGGCCTGGCCTTGGCCGACAAGGGCCGGTTCGACGAGGCGGTCATCGAGTACAAGCGGGCGCTCGAGTTCGATCCGCAGAACGCCATCATCCATAACAGTCTCGGCGTGGCCTACAAGAACGCCGGGCAGTTCGCCGAGGCCATCCGTCATTACCGGTGGGCTATCGACGTGGATCCGAACTACGCCAAGGCTTTCAACAACCTGGGTGTGGTGTATTTCAAGCAGGGCCAGTTTCCCAAGGCCATCGAGGCTTTCCAGCGGGCCGTGGAGATCGACCCGACCTACAAGACGGCCCAGAACAACCTCTCGGTGGCCCTCAAGAAGAAGAACGTTCTCGTCGAGAGTTCCGAGGTGCTCATCAAGCGCATCATGGCGGAGCCGGATAATCCCGCGCACCACTGCGAACTGGGCGCCATCTATCGGAACAACGGGCAGTTCAACGAGGCGTTGAGCGAGTTCCAGCACGCCATCCGCCTGAACAAGAACCACAAGGAGGCCTTGACCCAGGCGGGCGAGACCTACGTGAGCATGGGCCGCCTGGACGATGCCATCAAGCATTTCACTCGGGCCGTGGCGAGCGACCCGTCCTATGCGGAGGCCCATCTGGCATTGGGACGGGCCTATCACCGGAAGGCCTGGTGGGACGAGGCCTTGGTGGAATTGAAGAAGACCCAGGAGATCCAACCCGGTCTCTCCGAGGTTCATTACCACCTGGGGCAGGTGTACCGCTCCAAGTCGTGGTGGGACGAGGCCATCCGGGAGTTCAACCTGTTCCTGGAATCGAAGGATGGGGATCCCGAGATGCGCCAGCATTCCGCCGATCTCATCCAGCAGATCCAGCTGTGGAAGGACGAACTAAAGCCTTCCCCCAGCGCCGATCGGTCGAAGATCATCAAATGACGGGACGGACTACCCCCGTGAAGCCGTCGGGGACGGAACGAGAGACATGAAACTCATCCTCTGCATCATCCCACCCCGGAAACTGGAGGCCGCCAAGATGGCCCTCTGGGAGGCTGGCGTGCGGGGCGTGACCATCACGTCGGGGGAGGGCTACGGCTACCAGAAAGTGCAGGTCGAGTCGGTCAAAGGAACCGATTATAAGGTACAATATCAACCCCGGGCGCGGCTCGAGGTGGCCTTGCCGGACGATGAGGTGGAGCCGGTCCTCGAACTTCTGGTGGAAACCGTCCGGACGGGAAGGATTGGGGACGGTAAGATCTTCGTGTTGCCCCTGGATGACGCGATCCGGGTGAGGACGGGTGAGCGCCGGGAGAACGCGCTCTAGACCGTCAGCATTGCTTGATAAGGAGGGTTCCTTGGCTTACCGAGTCCTGCTGGTGGACGATGCATCCTTCATGAGGATGATGCTGAAGAACATCCTGGTGGGGGCGGGGTACGAGGTGGCCGGCGAGGCGGAGAATGGCAACAAGGCCATCGAACTCTACCGGACCTTGAAACCCGACCTGGTCATCATGGACATCATCATGCCCGAAATGGGCGGAATCGACGCCGTCCGCGAGATCGTCAAGGGGGATCCGCAAGCCAAGATCCTCATGTGCAGTTCCATGGGCCAACAATCCCTGGTGGTGGAAGCCATCCAGGCCGGCGCCAAGGATTTCATCATCAAGCCGTTCCAACCTTCCAATGTCCTTGAGGCGGTCAAGAAGACCGCCAACTGAGCCGGAAGTCCCGGGACTGCCCGGCCGGATGGAACCCCCCATGAAACTGCAAGAGATCCTGACCCCCTTCTACATGGACGCTTTGAAGGAAATGGGCAACGTCGGGGCTGGAAACGCCGCCACCGCCCTTTCCCGAATGACGGGCCGCCGCATCGACGTGGCCGTGTCCAAGGTCACCGTCCTTCCTCTGCCTGCTGTCGCCGATTTCCTGGGCGGGCGGGAGCAGGATGTAGCGGCCGTCTACCTGCCCATGCAGGGGGATGTCAATGGGAAGGTGCTCCTCTTCTTCCCGCTGGAAGGTGTGCCGGGTCTCCTGAGCATCCTGGCCGGCACGAAGGACGTCGATCCTGCCAACCTCGGGGATCTCGAGGTCTCGGCTCTCAAGGAGGTGGGGAGCATCATGACCGGCTCCTACCTCGGAGCCCTTTCCCGCTTCATCCATCTCACGCTGATCCATGGCGTTCCGGATTTCACCCTCGACATGGCCCAAGCCGTACTGGACAGCGTCCTCGTGGAACTGGAGCAGAATGACGACTTGGTCATCGTCATCGAGACCGAAATGTCGGAAGCGGACCGGCTTATCTCGGGTCACTTCCTTCTTTTCCCGGAGGCGGGGAGCGTGGAAAAGATCTTTCGGGCCTTCTCGCAGGCGTTGGGATTGTCCCAGGGATGACCGGATCCGATGCCGAAGTCCGGATCGCTGAGTGGAAGGTCGCCCGGGCTCCCACCCGTTTCGTGGCCTACGGGCTCGGCTCCTGCGTGGGCATCCTCCTCCGCGATGCGGACTCCAGGGTGGGTGGAATGGCCCACGTGATGTTGCCGGAATCCCGGCTTTACCCGGGCGTTTCCGAGCCCGGAAAGTACGCGGACACCGCCATCGAGAGCATGCTCCTCGAGATGGGGAAGTTGGGTGCCGATCGTTCCCTCCTGAACGCCAAACTCGTCGGAGGCGCCACCATGTTCGGCCCTTCGTCCCGCATCACCGGACTCACCATCGGCCTGCGGAACGTCATGGCGGCGAGGGAGCACCTGACCCGTTTGGGCATACCCGTGGTCGCGGAGGATGTGGGCGGACGGAAGGGACGGACCGTCTTTTTCGACCTTCAGGACGGGAGCGTCAAGGTCCGGTCGTTCAACCAGCCGGTCACGACCCTGTGAAAGGATTCGGTAGGCAACCATGAGCGCGGAGACCGCGATACCCGCCGGGCCCAGCCGGCAACTGGTCGTTTTCCGGATGGCTGACACCGAGTTCGGAATGGATATCCACCATGTCCGTGAGGTGATCCGGGTACCGGAGATGACCCGCATGCCCCGGACCCCCGCTTTCGTGGAGGGGATCATCAATCTTCGCGGCCGGATCCTGCCGGTCCTGGACCTCAAGAAGCGATTCGCCCTTCCTCCTGTCGAGGCCACCCTCGACACCCGCGTCATGATCGTGGAGTGGCGCGGCCAATTCCTCGGTTTCCTGGTGGACCGCGTGCACGAGGTCCTGAGGGTTCCGGCCCTGGCCGTCTCGAAGCCGACCGACATGATCCTGGCCGTCGCGGGGCAGTACCTGGAAGGCATCGTGGAGGTCAAGGAGCGCCTGCTCATCCTCCTCGACCTGGACAGGATCCTGGACCAGGAGGAGATCCGGAGCCTGACCGACCTGGAATTCGAGGCCAAGGCGCAGGGCGAGGGCGGTTCGACGCCCCCGGATCCACCGGCCGGGGAGACTTCCCATGCCTCATAGGGTCCTGATCGTCGATGATTCGGGGTTCATGCGGTCCATCCTCAAGGGGCTGGTCGTCAAGGAGCCCTACGAACTCGCAGGAGAGGCCGGCAACGGGGCCGAGGCCGTCCGGATGTACCAGGAATTGAAGCCGGACCTCGTGACCATGGATATCGTCATGCCGGAGATGGACGGGATCGAGGCGGTGCGCCGGATCCTGGCCGCCGATCCCGCCGCCCGGATCATCATGGTCAGCGCCATGGGGCAGCAGGGCATGGTCATCGACGCCATCCAGGCCGGAGCCCGCGATTTCATCATCAAGCCCTTCCAGCCCTCCCGGGTCCACGAGGCCCTGAAACGCGTGATGGGATGACTTCCGCGATCCCCGCCTTCCGGTAGCCGCCCGTGGACCCCTCCCGGCGCCCGGTTCGAGTCCTCATCGTGGACGATTCGTTCTTCATGCGGACCGTCCTTTCCAAGCTGCTCGTCGAGAGCGGCGGCATCGAGATCGTGGGCCAGGCCCGCACCGGCCGGGAAGCCGTCGAGAAGAACCTCGACCTGGAACCCGACGTGATCACGATGGACGTCGAGATGCCCGAGATGGACGGGCTTGAGGCGCTGGCGAACATCATGGGTAGCCGACCCGTGCCCGTCGTGATGCTGTCGGCCCACACGGGCGAGGGAGCCGAGACCGCCGTCAGGGCCCTCGAGATGGGGGCCGTCGATTGCGTCGGCAAGCCATCGGGAAGTGTCTCCGTCGATATCCATCGTGTGATGGCCCAACTGGTCGGCAAGATCCGGGTGGCTGCCGCGAGCCGCCCCGAAGCCGCAGGCACCCGGCCCGTGCCGGAACTCTCGAGGGATCCCGGGGGCGTTTTTTCCGAACGCGACCGCCCGAACGTTCCCGCTCACCGCATCGTGGCCATCGCCGCCTCGACGGGGGGGCCCCGCGCCCTGAACGGCCTCGTCTCCCGCCTTCCGGCCGACCTTCCGGCCGCGGTCGTGATCGTCCAGCACATGTCCCTGGGGTTCACCCAGGCCCTTGCCCGGCGCTTGGGGAAGGCCACCTGCCTGCCCGTTTCGGAAGCCCAGGATGGGGAAACGCTCCTTTCCGGGCGGGTCTATGTCGCGCCGGCGGGAATTCACCTCCTGATCCAGGGCGTTCCGGGCGCCTGGCGGGCCGCCTTCAGCGATGCGCCGCCCCGCAACGGCGTGAAGCCCGCCGCCGATCTGACCTTTTCGTCGGTGGCTGAATCGGCCGGTCGGAACGCCGTCGGCGTGGTCCTGACGGGAATGGGGAAGGATGGTGCCAAGGGTCTTTTGGACATGAGGAACGCCGGTGCTTCCACCTATGCCCAGGATGAGGCGTCCTGCGTGGTGTACGGGATGCCCAAGGCGGCCGTCGAGATCGGGGCCGCCGGGAGGCAAATGCCCATCCCGGAGATCGTGGATTCCTTTCTCGAGGTCCTCCCGGAGACGAAGGAGTGAAGGGGAACCGGAGGGGGAAGGCGGAACGTCTCCTTCTCGTCCTGGCTCTCCTTCTGCTGGCGTTCCAGGTCGTGCCGCGGTGGGGCATGGAATCCCTCTCCATGGACGAGGAGTGGGATCTCGCGAACGCCGCGTACTATTGGCATGATCTGGACGCCTCCCTCAAGGACGGGCCCCTGCCCCTGACCGGATCCCTCACGGGCCTGCCTTCCCGTTTCCTTTCCCTGTCCTACGGCCCCATTCCGGAGGGCAGTTCGCCCGAGGCCCGGGCCTATTATTTCCTCTACTACCTCAACCGTCCCTTGTTGGGTGCGATCGCGGTCTCCGGCCGGATCGTCAGTCTCATGGCCGCCCTGGGGATCGGCCTCCTGATCTTCCGACTGGCCCGTTCCCGGGGCCCCTTTTTCATCGCCGCCGCGCTCGCTTTTTGGGCCTTCGACCCGATGGTGCTCGGTTACGCGGGCGTGGCCCGCAACGACATGACCGCGGCGTTCCTGTCGATGGCCGCCTGGGTGATCCATCTCGGCACCCGTCGGAACGGGGCCTCGTCCTGGGACCCTGGATGGACCGGGATGGTGGCGGGTATGGCTCTTCTCACGAAGCCCACCACGTTCTTCCTTCTCCCCGCGATCCTGGGGATGGAGGTCCTCGATCTCGTTCGCGACCCGGAACGGCCGTGGCGCCGGTGCCTGGCGAGGGCGGCCGCATTCCTCTCGGGTGCCGTTCTCTGGGTCTTCCTGGCCTATCTTCCGACCGCCCTCGCGGTCCGGCCGCCCGCTTCACCCTTCGACCTCTTCGCGCGATACATCGCCTGGATCCTGAAGTTCGACGGGATCGGGAGCGATCCCTATTTCCTGGGGGGCACGCACGGGACGGCCGGTTTCCTGGCATTCCCGGTCAGCGTCTTCTTCAAGTGGACCCTCCCCTTCACGGGATGGGTTCTTCTGGGTCTTCTCCTGGCGGCCTGGCGGCGGACGGCGCGCCTTCCGGAGATCCTCGTTCCGCTCGCCGCCATGGTCCTGACGCTCCTGCCGGGAATCTCCTCCAAGCTGTGCCGACACCTCCTGCCCGTCTATCCCTTCCTGATCCTTGTGGCGGCGGTGGCGGCATCCTGGGCTTGGGAGAAGGCGCGCGGCTCCTCCCACCCGCGGGTTGCCGCGGCCCTCGTGCTTCTCGGGCTCGCGTGGCATCCCCTCTCTTCCCTGGCGCGGTTCCCGCACGCCCTTTCGTACATGAACGACCTGGTGCCGCGCCACCGCAAGGCCGAGGTCCTGAGTTCCTACAACTGGGACCTGAACCAGGACGTCAAACGACTCGCCGCCACGGCCCGTGAGCGGGGTTGGGGAACGGTGCGTCTCGCGAACAGCGGGCGTGTCGATCCGTTCTTCTACGGGCTCGAGTGGGAACCCTGGACGCGGGAAGACCTGGAAGAACCCCGGCCGGGGACCGTTTATGTCCTGAACGCCTCGCTGATGACCGCACCCGATGCCTACCTGGGGCCCTTCGCCGGAGTGAAAAAAAGCTGGGCGGCGAAAAGGGAACCGACCGGATGGGTGGCCGACACATGGGTTTACCACGAGATCCCCGGCGCGCCCGCGCCGGGCCGGGGCGAGGTCGTGAACTCGTTTCCCTACTTCCGCATCGATCTCATCCCCTATCGGATGAATCCCGCCTTGCCCTGAAAACCGGAACGTTCCATGCCCTTGCGTGTCAGAAAACGCACAAAAAGGAGTTGATTTGTGTGTTCGCTGACTATGGAACGGGTTTCCTGGCAGCGTCAAGAGGCGGAAACCCTTGATATTCAATTATTTACCATGTTTCTTTTCTGGCACTAAAAATGCTTTGTATATGGCCGGAGGTTCATGGATGGCACCCACGGGTAAAATCGACGACCGGGTCGTTCTTGAGCCCGCCGAACGGCGCCTGATCGGGCGCTATGGGCGGCTCGTGGGATCCCGCGCCCGGCTGACCGAGTCGGAAAAGATCCATGCCCTCCATGCGCGTTTCGAGGATCCTTCCTCCCGTCGTGCCCTCATCCACCACTATCTTCCCCTTTCCTATCGCCTGGCCCGCCGCATCCGGAAGGGAAGCCTCCTTCGCCGGATCGAAGCGGGAAATCGCGCGGTCATCGAATGCATCGACCGGGATTTCCTTCGTCCCGAGGACGACATGGACTATCAGGTCGCCCGACGCATCCGCGAGGCCATCCGGGCCGCAATCGCCTGATTTCGGCCCTCTTTGCCGTTTTCCCATCCCGCTACCTGGCGTGTTCATTGACTCGTTTTTTGCCTGCCGATATGATGAAACCATTCCGAAGGACGGGACCCCCATGCCGAAGGATGAAGAACTGAAAATCGACCTTTCCGACCTCTCCGACCTTTTCGGAGGGGACGTGTCCGATGTGAAAGAGTCGATGGAGCGTTCCGAACGGATGGCCACCGAGGTGGAATCCCTTTCCGCGGGCGAGCGGGAAGCGTTGGACACGATCGAACGCAAGGCGGCGGAGGAGCGGACCCGCGAGGAACAATCGGCCCTGGAAAAACTGGAAGCCGAGCGCGCCTTGCGGGAGCGCGAGCAGGAGGTCGAGCGCCGCTACCGGGAGATGATGGAAGCCCGGGAAAGGGAGCTCGAGGAGAAGACGCGGGAACTCGAATCCCGACTCCAGCAGATGCAGCAGACGGTCGCACCCGCCGAGCCGCCTTCCGCCCCGGCGCCCGCGACCCCTCTCGCTCCGGCATCCTCCTCTCCCGTCGATTTCAGCGCTCCCATGCCGCCCCCCTTCTCGGGCGCGGCCGCCGAAGGGATACCTCCGCCCACCGGTTTCCTCGGTGGTGCTCCGCTGGTTCCCGATCTGCAGAAGGAAGAGGAGCGGATCCGCATCCAACGGGACCAGGAGTTCTTCCTGCTCTACGAGGAATTCCGCGGCCTGATCGCCCTGGAATTGATGCCCCTCGTGGGGGAGAAGAAGACCCGGACCATGCTGGCCCGCACCGTCGACATGGCCCGCGAGAAGTTCCCCTCCGTTCTCAAGAAGGCGGATTGGGACTGGGACGGCAACATCATCCTGGACGGACACCTGGACAACCTGCGGATGCAGGAGAACAAGGATGCCCTTCCTCCCGTCCTGGCGGACGACAGCATCGACACGGCTTTCCGCTTCCTGCTGGATCTGCGGCTCAAGGCCGTCGACAAGGGCCTGGGGACGGGGATGCGCACCAAGGTCCGGGCGCGCCTGACCCAGTGGGTCGCCGAGCGGATCGAGAAAACACGCCGTCTCGGCCGCGACGTCAAGGTCCTCCAGCGTCTTCGCGCGCTGATCCCCTCCTGAGCCGGTCCTTCGTGCCGACCGGCCGCCACCCCTTCCTTTTTCTGATCCTCCTGCTTGGATTCTTCCTTCCCGCACGGCCGGCCTATCCCCTGGACGGACCTCCCGGCGGCAATTCGGCATCGTTGGACGTTCTTTGGGAGCGACTGGACACCTCCCGGTTCCCCGACCTTCAGGGCTGGGTCTCGGTCCTGCAGGGGCGAAGGGACGTTCCCGACCTCACCTCCCGCATGTTCCGCCTCTTCGAAGATGGTCAGGAGCAAACGACCCTTCAGGTCCAGCGGGAATCGGAGGGAGTCGTGATCGCCCTCCTGGTGGACACGTCGGGCAGCATGAGGGAATCGCTGGCGAAGGCCAAGGTGGCCGTCCAGGAGTTCGTGAGGAATCTGCGGGCCGAGGACCAGGTGCTCCTCCTGGCCTTCTCCGACCGGCCCCGCCTCGTCCAGCCCCTGACGGTCAGTAAAGCTACCGTCCTGCGGCATCTGGCGACCCTCGAATCGAAGGGAGGGACGGCCCTCTACGATTCCATCCAGGAGGCGTTGGGACATCTCTCGGGCGTTTCGGGTCGGAAAGTGGTGGTCCTCCTGACGGATGGAAGCGACCAGAACGCCGAGGGGACGGGGCCGGGCAGCCGGTCCACCCTGGATGCGTGCCGGGCGAAGGCCGTGAGCCAGGAGGTCTCGATCTTCACCATCGGCCTGGGGTTCCATGTCGAGAAGAAGGTCCTGAAGGACCTGGCCGAGTCCACCGAGGGGCGCAGTCTCTGGGCTTCCGATGCGGACCAGTTGAGGGCCCTCTACGAGGAGATCGCCCAGTATTTGCGTTCTCGATACCGGGTGACCTACCGAACCCAGAATCCCTGGCAGGACGGGGAACTTCGCCGGGTCCGTCTTCAGGTCCAGGACGGCGGTCGTTTCGGGGAGGGCATCACCACCTATTGGACGAGCAAGACGATGCCCGTCATCCGCCCACCCTTGCCGTCGAAAGCCGCGCCTACGCCGACGGCCACCCCCGCGCCGGTGGAGGCCGAATGGGTCCTGAAATGGGACCGGGATACGGTGGCGAGAATGAGGATGGGCCGAGTGCGCTTCGTATCGGGGAACCGGGACGTGGACCCTTCGTCGGGCCGCATCATGACCCATCCGGGCGGGAAGCCGCCGTCCGGTTGTCTTTTCGACGGGATGCTCATTTATCTTCCTGAGGGCCGATATCGGTTCACGAGAACGGGGTCGGGGGCGTCGGTCGAGGCGGTGTTCGAAGTGCATCCCGGCGTGGAGCGTCAGGTGGACCTGGCCGAAGGGGAAACGCCTTGACAAGGACGGGAGTTTGACCATACTGATGAGGGTGGAGACTCCGCCAGACCCTGGCGGGGTTTTTTTTTGCCATTTGGTGGATTCACCACGAAGACACGAAGGCACGAAAAGTGCGGGAATCAGTAACTGTTCGGGGAAGCCGAGGACCAGGATGACGGCAAGTACGAAACGAAGAAACATCGTGATCATCGGAGCCCAGTGGGGCGACGAGGGCAAGGCCAAGATGGTGGACGTGCTCACCGAGCGGGTCGACCTCGTGGCCCGATACCAAGGCGGGAGCAACGCAGGTCATACCGTGGTGACGGGCGGGAAGAAATTCGTATTCCACCAGATTCCCTCGGGCATCTTGCACCGCGGCAAGACCTGTGTCATCGGCAACGGCGTGGTTTTGGATCCCGTGGCCCTGTTGGAGGAGATCGACACCCTGAAGAAGGGCGGCGTGACCGTCGGCGGGCGCCTGGTCGTCAGCGACCGCGCGCAGCTTCTGATGCCTTACCATCGGCTCCTGGACGGGGCTTCCGAATCCCAGAGGGGTTCCGGAAAGATCGGAACCACGAACCGCGGCATCGGTCCCGCTTACATGGACAAGATGGCGCGCGTGGGTCTCCGGGTAGGTGATCTCTTCGAACCGGCCTCCTTCCGTCGCAAGGTGAAGGATGTCGTGGCCGAGAAGAACTTCTGGCTGAAGGGCTATTTCGGGATGAAACCCGTTGACGCGCCGAAGGTGGCCGCCCAGTACCTCCGGTTGGCCCGGCGCTTGAAGCCCTGGGTGAGGGACACCTCGGCGTTCCTCGACGCCCAATTGAGGAAGGGAAGGAGCCTCCTGGCGGAGGGGGCGCAGGGAACCCTCCTGGACGTGGATTTCGGTACCTATCCTTACGTGACATCGTCCAGCGCTTGCGTGGGCGGGGTCTTCACGGGGTTGGGCATCGGCCCGAAATGGATCGACGAGGTGTACGGCGTGACCAAGGCCTACACGACCCGCGTGGGGGAAGGACCCTTCCCGTCCGAGATGGACGAGGAATGGAGTGCGCGCATCCGCACGCGCGGCGGGGAGTTCGGCGCGACCACGGGAAGGCCCCGCCGTTGCGGGTGGCTCGACCTTGTGGCCTTGAGATTCGCCTGCCGGGTGAACTCGTTCACCGGACTTCTTCTCACCAAGATGGACGTCTTGAGCGGCCTGCCCTCCGTGAAGGTCTGCGTGGGGTACCGGGCGGGGAGCCGGGGGGTTCCCGAATTCCCGGCTTCTTTGGCGGAACTGGAGCGATGCCGACCCGTCTACCGGGAGTTGCCGGGCTGGTCGGGGGACCTCTCGAAGGCCACCTCCCTGCGATCCCTGCCGGATTCCGCCCGGCGCTACATCGACCTGATGGAGCGTTTCACGGGCGTCCCGGTTCGCTGGGTGTCCGTGGGCCAGGACCGGGCGCAAATCTTCTCCAAATGAAGGTCCCCAAGGGGCCATGGGTGAGTCGGTAGCTCAGTTGGTAGAGCACCACACTTTTAATGTGGCTGTCCCGGGTTCGATTCCCGGCCGACTCACCGAGGGCCGCTCCGAAGGGGAGGGGCCCCCTGCGGGGACGGTCAATGCCTCGACGGTCATCCGTGTTATGTCCCGAGGTCTGCATGACGGCATTTCGAATCATCGTTCTGTTCGTCCTCCTCTTCCCCTCCCGGGTCCATCCCGCATCCGCCTTCTACGGCGGCATTTCCCATTCGGTTCCTTTCGCGTCGAGGGACTTCAGCGAACCCTGGATGGACGGCATGGGTTATGCCGCGGGTTACGAACGTTCCTTCGGTGAACGCTTCTCGGCCGTTTTCGACGTGACGAAGAGCCGTTTCGTGCCCGACCGCGGGTACTATTCCGACGGGGGGCGCCAGATCGTCATCGGCGGAGTGGCTTCCTGTTTCACGGTCAGCGGCGGCGTGAAGGCCCTCCTTTCGGCGGGGAAAGGTCGCGTCGCGCCCTTCGCGCAGGGCGGCGTCGGACTTTCGCGCCTTGCCATCGAGCCGCTCGACTTGGTGCGGTTCTTCGAGGGAATGATGACAAGCTATTCCGGTACCTCCGAAACCCGGTTCGCCCTTCGCGCAGGGGTGGGGCTCCTGATCCGGGGGCCTTCAGCCTCCCCGGTGGATGCCCAGTTCGATTACCAGTTCTTCCTTTTGCCGGGGGAACCGTATTTCCTGTATGGGACCGCCCGGATGCTGATCCTTTTCCGCTTGTTATGACTCCGAGTGACCCTAAACCCCTGATTTCTTGCATATCCCGTTGTCGTTCACGTTGTAGGCCCTGTTTTCACGTGTTATAATCCTATTTCCAATAAACCCCCAGGGTGGACGATGGGCCCCAAATCCCACAATAGATCCCTCCTTTTGCCCATTGTCGTATTCGCTGTGTTGTTCCCGTCCCTCGCCCGTCCCGCCGGTGTCAGCAGTACCGGGGGCCAGTTCCTCAAGATCCCCGCAGGCGTCAGGGCGGCCGCCCTCGGCGAGACCTTCACGGCCATCGCCGATGATGTCAGCACGACGCATTGGAACACGGCGGGACTGAGCCAGCTGGACCTCTATGAACTGCATTTCCACCACGTATCCTTCTTCGAGAGCGTGAACTACGAATTCCTCGGTTTCGCGGCTCCTCTTCGGCCCGGCGGGACCCTGGGGGCAAGCGCGGCCCTGAACCTGGTCCCCTCCTTCAATTCCACGAATAATCCCCTGGCTACTCCAGGGGAGGCCACCGACCTCGCCTTCGCCCTGGGTTACGGACAGTCCTTCGGGAAGAATGCGGCGTTCGGTCTGGGCGGGAAATTCCTTTCCAGCAAGCTGATGGAATCGAAAGCCACCGGGTTCGGCGTCGATGCCGGCGCCCTCCTCCACACGACGGACCGCGCGTTCACGTTCGGGTTGTCCGTCCAGAACGTCGGCCAGATCTCCAGCTACGATGCCCATGCGGCCAAGGAGAAACTTCCCGCCACCTACCGGGCCGGCGCCGCCTGGCGCTGGCGGCCGGACCGTCCCACCCATGCCACCCTTGCGGCGGAGGCGGAGAAACCCCTCGACAACGACCCGATGTATCATCTGGGCGCCGAGATCTGGCTGGGCGTCAAGGACGTCGCCGTGGCCTTCCGGGGCGGGTACAAGGTCGACAAGTTGGACGACGACCTCGGGGATCTCGTGGGCGCCTCCTTCGGGACGGGTGTCCGATTCTCCTCCGTCCAGTTCGACTACGCACTCGTCCCCTTCGGCATCCTTGGCAACACGCACCGCGTTTCCATGACCTATCGTTTCGGCGGAGCGAGGGGCGCGACCGGGGTGAGTGAGAAGCCCGTCGCGGTAGAGATCAAGCCCCAGATCTCGGATTACAAGACGGGATCCATCAAGTCGGCCACCTTCGACCTCAAACCCGAGGCCCGTACGGAGATCAAGAACTGGGTCATGGAGATCACGGACCCCAAGGGCAATGTCGTCAAGCGTTTCACGGGCAAGGGTGTCCCTCCGAAGCAGATCACGTGGGACGGCAAGGACGACGCGGGCAACATCGTCACGGGTGGCATCTTCTCGAGCTACAACCTCAAGACGGTCGACCGGAAAGGCCAACAGGTCATCGCCAGCGAACCCATCTTCAAGCTCAGCGGGGCTGGCGAGGCCCGCACCACGGCCCTGCAGGCCATCGATCCCACCCTTCTGGCCGCCGCCGGGATCCGGGCCGCGGGAGCCCCGAGACCCTCTGTCCTTCCCGAAACGGTCCAGCCGTTGGGTCCCTCCGGCGTCATCAAGGCGCCCAGTCTCCTCTTCAAGGCCCGCAGTTCCCGCTTGGGATCTTTCGACGCCTATTTGGACCAGATCGTCAAGATCATCAAGAAGTACCCGAACTCGAGGGTGTACATCGAGGGGCATGCCTACGCCGAGGGAACGGAAACCGCCAACATCCAGTTGTCCCAGGAGCGCGCCGATGCCGTCCTGCGCTACCTGGTGGAGAAGGGCAGGATCTCCCCGACGAACCTGTATTCCCGCGGCCACGGCAGTTCGGCGCCGTTGGACACACGGCACACCGAAGAGGCCCGTCGCCAGAACCGTCGGGTTGACATCGTCATTCTCACGAAATGAACCGGGAAGGCTCCATGAGAATCGTCAAACTGAGCTCGTTGCTCCTGGTGATCCTTGCGTCCGGCATGCTCTCTGGATGCAAGCCGACTCCTTCGCTGGAGAAGGCCGCGACCGCCGAGAATGCCGGTCAGCATGCGAAGGCCGTGCTCGAGTACCAGGCCTACATGAAGGAGCATCCGTCCGGTGAACTCTCGGCCTGGGCTTGCTATCGGACCGCGAAGGCCCTGGACCACCAGGGCGATTACGAGGGTGCCATCGCCTGGTATCGGCGGGTGAGCGGGCAATATCCGGGATCCCGCGAGGAGGTGGACGCACTCCTGGACTTGGGCGCCCTCTACATGGATCGCCTCAAGGACCCGTCCAAGGGTCTGGAATGCTACGAGAAGGCCTTGAACCTTTACCTGGGGCGGGATAATATCCGCCAGGCCATCCAGGCCCTGACGGATGCGCAGTACCTGACCGCCACGGCCTACTTCAACCAGCGTGATTTCAAGAAGGCCGATCAGGCGGCCAATGCCATCCTGAAGACCTATCCTTCCGTCTTCCTTCCCACCGACACCCGAGCCAAGGTGGAATCCCTGGTGGACCGCGTGGGCCGCGCCGGGGCCATTGCAAGCGCCGACGCCATCGCGATCGTGGTGCGGGAGGAGGTTCCTTACCACAAGGGATATGAATCCGATTTCCCGCCTCCCTTCACGGTGGACAAGGGAACCCTCCCGTCCCCGGACCGGCAATTTTTACTCCGCTTGAAATCCGGTCGGGATGGGGTTCCTCTCTTGTGGCTGGGAAAAGCGCCCGGCCCCAAGGAGAAGGAAGTGACGTTCCGTCCTGTCGCCGGCACGCAGGGGGCGGCACTGCCTTCCTGGTCGCCGGATTCCCGGGAATTCGTCTATCGCCGCGTCCGGGGTACTTCAAGAACGCTGGAAAAAGCTGAGGCTAAGAAACCCGTTCCCCGGCGCCTGTTTTCGACGACACGGAACACGCTGGGCGCGCAAGCCGTCTATCATCCGTCGGGCAACAAGATCGCCTTTGTCTGGGAAGGGAACATCTGGCTCATCAATTCCGACGGGACGAACAAGAGCATGCTGAAGGGCAGCAAGGGGCTTCCTTCCGGGACGAATCTGCTTTGGTCAGCCGACGGGACCATGATCCGTTACCGGTTCCGGGACGCCAAGGGGAAGGACTTCGAAGGCGTCCTGGTGCTGGATGTAGCGAAATACTGACGGGTCGCCGGACGGCTTCCTGCCGCCGGACTTCCGATGAGAGGGAACCGAATGAAGATCACCCGCCTCCTGATGGTTGCTGTCCTTGCCGTCCTGTTGGCCCCCGCCACCTTGCGGGCACAGGATCGGGCGCTCGACGCGGCGAAAGCCGCCGTCCAGGCGAATCCGAAGGACGCGGTGGCCCATTTCAACCTGGGCCTGCTGCATTTCAACCGGCAGAGCTTCGACGAGGCCTTGCCCTCCTTCGAGCAGGCGGTGAAACTCGATTCGAAGGACAAAACGGCCAAGGAGATGCTGGAGACCACCCGGGGCGTGCAGGCCTATTTCAAGAAGGACCACAAGAAGGCCGCCGAATCCTTCAAGAAAGCGCTCTCCTACAACCCTCAGAATCAGAGCGCCGGGCAACTGCTGGGCAACTGTTACCTGTACATGAAGGAATACGACAAGGCCGAGAAGTCCTACCAGGACTATCTCAAGGCGTTCCCGAACAACAAGGACGCCGCGAAGGTGGCCAACCAGAACCTCTCCAAGCTCTACATCGATCAGAAACGGTATCCGGAGGCCATCACGGCCCTCAAGAACCTGCTGGCGGCCGATCCGAAGAACGCCGATGCCCACAACAATCTCGGTGTGGTGTACTTCCGGACCAAGGACTTCACGAACGCCGCAGCCTCCTGGGAGAAGGCGCTCAAGATCAGGCCCAAGGATGCCCAGGCCCTTAAGTTCCTGGGCTTTTCCTACTACAACCAGGGCAAGTTCAAGGAAGCCATCTCCCGGTACGAGTCCTCCCTGAAACTGGAGAAGAATGACCCTGAACTTTATTTCAACATGGCGGTCGCTTACCTCGACAACGGCCAGTACGACCGTTCGGCGGAAGCGTTCGGTGCCGCGCTGAAGATCGATCCCAAGGACTCGAGCGCTGCAACGGGCCAGGTGCAGGCCATCGCCGCGGCCATCAACAATCACATGGAGCGCGGAAGCAATCTCTACCTCGACAACGAGTATTCCGGAGCGATCAAGGAATGGAAGGCCGTGCTTCGGTACCAGAACGACCACAAGGAGGCCAAGGCCTTCATCGAGGACGCCGAGTCCAAGTTGAAGGGTGAAGTCGACAAGCACTTGGCGGCGGGCCGGGAGTACATCCGGAAGGGCCGCAACGTGGACGCCCTGAGGGAGTTGGACCTGGCCCTGGCCATGGACCCGAACAACGCTGAGGCGAAAGCGGCGAAACAGAAGATGGTCCTGAAGCGAAGCGAGAAGGTGGGGTCTTTCCTCGAACAGGGCAACGAATACCTGGCCGCCAAGGATTATCCCGCGGCCATCCAGAAGTTCCGGGCGGCCTTGCGCGAGAACAACGCGGACGCCAAGGCCAAGGCCGCGCTGGCCAAGGCCAAGACGGCCCAGAAGACGGCCTACGACAAGGCCGTGGCGGCCGGGAAGAAGGCGACCGATGCGAAGGATTTCCGGCGGGCCATCCATTCCCTCGAGGAGGCGAAGCGGATCGATCCCTCGTCCGCCGAGGCGTCCAACCTCCTGTTCCGTGCCCGTTCCCGGATGCGTTCCTACGTGAAGGAGACGCTGGACGAGGGCGAATCCCTCTTCGCGGCGGGACAGAAGGACAAGGCCCGGGAAAGGTTCCTGAAGGTCGTGGCCCTGGAGGAGGACAACGCCCTGGCCAACGACTACATCAAGCGGTTGACCGGCCAGCAGTCCCAGGCCAAGGCCGATTCGGAGAAGGTGAAGACCCTTTATTACGACGGCGTGAACCTCTACATCAACGGCAAGATCAACGAGGCCATTACCAGCTGGAAGGAATGCCTGCGACTGGACCCGGGTTACACGAACGCCCAGAAGAACATCGACAAGGCTATGGTGAAACTGCAGTCCCTCAAGAAGCTCGGGCAAAACTAAGGCCTTGATGGGGTTGAAAATCCATGGAGGTCGCGTAGAATACGGCGCCTGAACCGCCGTTCCGACGCGGGCGTAATTCAGTGGTAGAATGCCAGCTTCCCAAGCTGGACGTCGTGGGTTCGAGTCCCATCGCCCGCTCCATATCGTGCCCCAGGAACGCAGTGTTCCTGGGGCTTTTTGTTTTTAGGTTTGGATTAAGTTCCGGGATCTACCTTTTCATCTACCTTTAAAACAACAAGTAATAAACATTCTTGTGTTGACGCGCTCTAGGTTGGACGAATGATGGAAAGATTTGGAATAGTTGCTGCAAAGTCAGTCCAATTTAGCGGCATTATTCCTGTGCTGTTCTCCGCTGGGCATGCGAGAAAAACATTGTTGAGATCCCACGCACACAATACGGTGGCATGTCGGTGATTTTGTCCGTTGCGGTCAAAATCCTGATGCTCTACAAGTATTGCCCAATGTGAAAGAAATGTAGTTGGCGCTATACGAGAAACTTCATAGAAATTAGTGGCACGTACGAATTGAGGTTGGATATCCCTGGCACATTGAAGCGCGGAGTAAACACGTATATTCGTGGCGGGCGAACAAGGCATAAAAACACAACGTATATCACCGGTGGGGTTGTTTTGAGCCCATTCGTGGAATGGGAGAGGGTTTATTCGATCTTGGATTGGTATTGTAATGGGGCTTCCGAACCATAAGTAATTCATAATTTCCAAACATGCAGGAACGCAACTCCAATGGGAAATTTGACGGCCAATGGGACGATTTGGAGTATCTATGAAATGTGCTTGTTGATTGGCGTTGAGTGTCCCGTTATAAAAACGACTTGCCAAAATTATTTGCTGAGGGTAATTGTTGATTCTTTGTTGAAGGATTTGATCAGTAGTGTTATTGATTCTAATTCCGAGTGGCATTGGTGATCTCGCGTCGGTATTTTACTTTGTTACATTTGACCCGAATGCATTCTATATATGCCCAAAGTTTAGAGGATTTATTAGGCGGGGCATTAATGGAGAACATGCGTGTTATTACTCGTCGAACCAATTGGGTATGAGCGCACGCTTTCGGACAAACGACATAATCCTGTAGAGGGGTTCTGAAGAAGTTGTCGATGCTTTGGGTACCATCGAAATTGTCTCGACGTCGCTATGAGCCGGGTATTTATTAGGCTCGGTTGGATCTTCAACTGGGTCATTGGTAAAAACGATCATATTGCAAAGGTCCTTCCCGTCCACATCTCTTACACCTGCTTTTTCATGAGATTCCAATAACTCTTTAAACCATGGTTTTTGGAACAGATTACCGTGTATTGGCGGCAAGTCGAGTTCTAGGAATACTACTAAAGGTATATTGTTGAACTTGCTTACAGCGCTTTTGAGAAGGCCGACAATTCCCAAACGGATTTCTTTTTCATTTGGGGGAACAACCGTTCTATTTCGTTTTTTTGCTTCAACAGCAATCTGTTCGCCAGTTTTGCGGTAAGTGGCTATGAACTCTGGGTGCTTATTTGTCCCATCCCTCTCGTCTTCATAACTAATGTTGAATCCGGATTTTATAAGAATTGCAGCTACTTTAGCTTCGTAACGCGCGCCCCAAAAGTTTGTTATATCCGACTGTTTCATTCTGTTGATCAATGATTTCTGCAAAAGATGATTGTCTTCTAATACAAACAAATCGTAGGCCAAGCTTAAGTAAGTAAACATTGGCCCATTGGGCTCTGATTCATAACAACCGTCGGGTTGTGGTTGGTTTGAATGGGATTTCTGGAATAGATAAGCTTTTTCAGCCCAGATTAATACCGGCGATCGATTTTCTATCGGTAAACCGGCTTGTTTAGACCACCATTCCTTGCCAAAGGTCATTTTTATGTAATCGAGAAGAAAATCCACAAATGTTTTCCACTTGCCTCTATACATCCTGTTATATGCGGCAACGTGCATCATTCCTTGGAATTCGCAATGGATAATGGGGCGTAGAGAACCGTAAGATTCTTCTCTGATTTTTTCTCTCATGTGAAATAAGCGGCCGCCGAGACGATATATCTTTGATAGTGTGGGGTCGTCTTTTAATGACTCGATGTCGGTTTGAGGTCTAACCCCGACCCTAAAACGTCCCGGGTAATATTCAGATCGGGAAGCTTCGGGGATATCGTAAATGCATAATCGTCTATCAAGGTGTTCTGCCAGGATGAAAGCGCTGATTTCTTCAACGAAAGTAAATAGGTTATGTATTGTAGGCTTTAGGGTGTCGACAATGTCTTTCCCGTTTGAAAATGAGGGTGGGATGATGGTGACAAGATCTTTCTCGGGGTCATAACTGGCGCGGAAATCCGATAGAGAATCAATGAATGCTGGCATCTTTGATTGAACAATATACTCTTCAAGTTCTGAAATCCATATGTGGTCATCTTTGAGCAACTTTGTCAAAGTGTGATCTTCTCCAAACTTGGTGAGCGCGAAGCCGTATAATTGCGCCGGATTACTGTGAGGGATGTGGGTGCCAAGGATGAGATTGATTAACTTGAAAAATGAGAGAAGAATTGTTTCGGCGTGTTCGAAAAAATCATTTGTTGTGTGAAGGCGAGTGCATTTGACGGGAATGGTTGGAATCCCATTCTTTTCGATCGGAATGCCTGTATCATTTAAGGACTTCAATAAACTGATAACTTCTTGATTGATAGGATCAAATATTCTTTCGGCTAATACGAGCTCTTTCGAGATTGAATGTAATATCTCGAACGTTTGTCTTTTCAAATCTTTTGAAAAGTCGGAGAATTCGAATAATTCGCCTAAACCAATGGAAAGCCTTGATATAAATTTGTTGTCGGTGCCTGCGTCAAACGATTTCTCGATTTTAAACCCTCTAGGATGTGGTGTAGCAATGCCGCGGGATCGTGACAGACAGCATTTCTTAAATTTCTTACCTGAGCCACAGAAACAAGGATCGTTTCGGCCGGGCTTGCGTTTTAGGGTCATAGAAATATATTACATGAATTGCACATGCTTAGAATGCGGAGGTTCAGGTTGATGAGATTAGGGATGAAAACGGTCTTTTGATAGAGTTTTTGGTTTGATGAGAATGGTGCTTATTATACGGACGTGTTTGTGGTGCTAAGCGAATGAAAAGGAAAAGCAGAGCCAATTTTGACATCCAGACCTTTTGGCGCATTGACGCCATACCCCTCTAAAGTCGATACATTCCTGTGACCTGTAAGTGATTGGATCTCGTATGAGGAAAACCCCGATGCCCGAAGGTTCGATATAAACGTATGTCTAAAAACGTGGGGCGTAAGATGCTTGGCGATACCCGCCTTTAGGGCTAGACGCTTCAAGAACGATTTGCCCATCTGCTCCAACTTCCCGCCCTGGTCATCACAAAGCAGATATTCCCAATGACGTTCGTCTCGTGGATACCAGCCGCCACGGGTAGGCCGAAAAACGCGCATCTTTTCGAGGATCGGTACAAGGTTGGTATGGATGGGTAGGATGCGGAAATCGTTCGTCTTATCGGCC
The DNA here is from genome assembly GCA_964529445.1 of uncultured bacterium. Lineage (GTDB taxonomy): Bacteria > Oederibacteriota > Muellerivitia > Muellerivitales > Muellerivitaceae > CAZGWJ01. The sequence goes on along the minus strand of CAZGWJ010000003.1, from coordinate 55,209 downwards.
CTCACGGTGATCTGGCGGCGGCTCAGGTCCACATCGGCTAGCCTTAGGTTGATCAGTTCACCACGCCTGATACCCAGGTGAAGGAGTAGGGAAACGACGCAAAAGGCATAGGGGCTTGGCTTGGCGGTATTGAGGAGTACTACCTGTTCCTCGAAGGTCAGGTAGGTCTTGGGTTTCTTCTCGACCTTGGGGAAATATGAGCATAGGGGATGCTGGGGTGTCCGAAAGGGATGTTCCTTGATGACCCCTTGGCGAATGGCCCAGGTACATAGGCTTGATAACTGAACCAGCTCATTGATGACGGTCTTGGGACTGATGGGACCCCTGGGGGTGGATTCCTTACGCCGGGCAGCGACATAGCGGTCAATATGGGCAGGTGAGAGCTCATGGAGTTTGATGTCACCCAGGTATCGACAGATATTGTTTAGGGCAAAGCGATATCGAGTGGTGCCCTGTGAGGAATTAAGGCGTATCCCCTCGGCTTGTTGTAGATAGGTAGGCACATAATCGGTAAGCGTTGGGATCGCGCTTGTGTAGTCTTTTTGCTCGTGAATCAGACGTATCTGCTCACGGTTGAATTGTTCCTCGACCCTCCTGAATTCCCGCTCGGCATCCCGCTTGGTCAAGAAATGGCCAAGGCTGACCCACTGGCGTAAGCGCCTACCGTCCCTGGTGAGGGACGTCACAAGATAGGCGGCAAAACCGCCACGTCTGTGATCGGGTTTGATGCTTAAAGTGGCCACTGAAATGCCTCGTGATATCAGCCGAGAAGAGGATGACCTATGCCGGAACGCGAAAACGCTTATTGGTTGTGGTGGGATGCATGGGGCCTGAACGGCGGCGTTCGGACCAGGCAACAAGATCGTTGAAAGGGAAGCGAAGGCAGCGGGCACTGAACTTGACGAAGGGTATGGGGTCGGCAAGGCCAGGAGCTTTACAGACCCACTGGTAAAGAGTGCCTGAGGCGATCCCGAGAAATGACGATGCCTCCCGAATGTTCAAGTATCTACCACAGTTATTAGCGTTATCCATTAAGCCCTCCGAAAGAAAGTTTTATTGATGAAGGCGTGGGTATTAGGAAAGCGTACCGTGGGAAGATTATACGAGAGCGCTCACGTATAAGTCAAGATGAATATATCCGAACGAAAAAGGAGATTATTTGTTTTGGTGCTTATTCAACTCTCGATACTTAGCCCATCTGGCATTAACGGCGTTTTGGGCACTCTTTTTACGCTCAGCGGCTGTCATTTTGGCGGCTCGTGCAGGGCCACCCTTTAGGCCACCACGACGTCCTAGAGCAACCGCGTGAGGATCTTTATTTGCATGCTTTGCCATGAACGACCCTTCAGAAATGATAAGTATATATTACAGAAATATGCCTTCGAACGGTCATTTTTCGTGGGTCTTGGCAAGGCGGATGACTATAATTTAAACCATCTAGATCATTGAGCGCGAGAGGGAAGCAATGGTCATCAATCCACATTGGGATACCATTGTTGTTCCTGCGAAGGTAGAGAATTTCAATAAAGTATTTATCGGCGAAAAGTGCTGGTATGGCATAAGCGTCAATCCTCAGATCGCGCCACAACTTAAGTACATTGCGATATATCAGTCGGCGCCGGTTTCTTCGTTAACCCATTGGGCGACTATTGCAAAGATCGAAAATTCGAATGGCCCCAAGAAATGGGTTGTCACATATAAGGGCGAACCCAACACCATAGGTCCCATCAGCAACAAGGAGCCACTTAATGGTGTGAAAGGCATGATTATCGGACCACGGTATGCTTTGTTTTCAAAGATATTAGTTTCCAAACACTTTGTGGAGGTATTCGATCAGTAGAATACCTGCAAAATGTTCTGTGATTGCCACTTCGTGGTTGTCCGTGTACGTGGGCGGTAGTAATCTGTTTATCCTGTCGAAAAAATGAGGTGGGAGATAGCTTTGAGATTCAAGAAGATTGGGGCTGAAAACGATGCCTGAAGCATTCTTTGAGCGGCCGATTTTAAACTCACCTTATGAATATCCCGCCAGGCATTGGGAATTGGATTCCGAGGGCCAGCCTACCCAAACGATAATGGAATCTCGCAGACCGGCCAAATTCATTGTGCCGGTCCCAAAGGCTAGACGCCAAAGGGATACGACGGAACAAGCACAAATCATATTTGATGAAGGTAGAGGTCTCTCCACAGAGTTACAGCAGTACGATCCTACGCCGATCATCAATCAACTGCGCCAAGAGGTGGATAAATGGAGAAAGCTGCCTAATTCCAACTATTGGCGTGTATCGCCAGAGACAGCGCGTTTGCTTGAACATTGGCGACATTATCCCTATACGGGCATACGCCCTTTCTTCTGTCAGATCGAAGCGGTTGAAACCGCCATATGGTTGACGGAAGTAGCCCCACAATTAGGTAAAGAGGGCAAGATATTCACGGAGCATTTGGTTGATGCGAACCGTGAAGCCAATCCAGAACTCATGCGTCTTGCTCTAAAACTGGCAACCGGTGCAGGCAAAACTACGGTTATGGCTATGTTGATAGCGTGGCAAACTATCAATGCTGTACGTCGGCCACAGAGTCATAAATTCACAACCGGCTTTCTGATCGTTTCACCTGGGCTGACCATTAAAGACCGGCTGCGAGTTCTCCAGCCTAATGATCCGGATGCCTATTACGCCAAGCGTGAATTAGTCCCCATGGATATGCTGGATGATTTGAAAAAAGCGAAGATCGTCATAACCAACTACCACGCATTGAACCTCAAGGAGCGAATTGAACTGTCCAAGGGTGGGCGTTCCCTTTTGCAAGGCCGGGGTGAGGAGCTGAATACTCTTGAAACCGAAGGTCAAATGTTGCAAAGGGTGATGCCGGAATTGATGGGGATGAAGAACGTTGTCGTTTTAAATGACGAAGCGCATCACTGCTATCGTGAAAAACCAGAGGCTGAATCCGATGAAGAATTGGTGGCTGATGATAAGAAAGAGGCTGAGAAAAATAACGAAGCCGCTCGGGTATGGATCAATGGCCTTGAGATCGTAAAAAGAAAGCTGGGGATTTCTCAGATATTTGATCTGTCGGCTACGCCTTTCTTCTTAAGAGGATCTGGCTATGCCGAGGGAACACTTTTTCCTTGGACGATGACGGATTTTTCGCTGATGGATGCCATTGAGTGTGGCATTGTTAAATTGCCGAGAGTGCCTGTGGCCGACAATATTCCGGGCAGCGAGATGCCTATGTTTCGAAATCTGTGGGAGCACATAGGCAAGAAAATGCCGAAGAAAGGGAGGGGAAACGCTGGTTCGTTGGATCCGTTGAGTATTCCACCGCAGTTGCAAACTGCACTTGAAGCCCTCTATGGGCATTACGAGAAGACGTACGATCTGTGGCAGAAGGCCGGCATCAGGGTTCCGCCTTGTTTCATCGTGGTTTGCAACAACACATCCACCTCAAAACTGGTATATGACTACATATCGGGTTTTTATAAGGAGAATGAAGACAGTTCCAAGTCGTTTAATAACGGGCGTTTGGCTTTGTTCCGCAATTTTGATGATAACGGAAACCCGTATGCCCGCCCAAATACTCTCTTAGTTGATAGCGAACAATTGGAGTCTGGCGAAGTGTTGGATGACAATTTCCACAAGATGGCGGCGGAAGAAATAGAGAGGTTCAGAAGAGAGATCATCGAGCGGACAGGTGATCCGAAGCAGGCGGAGAACATCACAGATCAAGAACTTCTCCGCGAGGCAATGAATACGGTCGGTAAAGAGGGAAGATTAGGTGGTTCGATCCGTTGTGTGGTCTCGGTTTCAATGCTCACCGAGGGGTGGGATGCAAGCACTGTTACCCATGTACTCGGTGTCAGGGCTTTTGGCACACAACTTCTTTGCGAGCAGGTTATCGGGCGGGCATTGCGTCGCCAATCATATGATCTGAATACGGATGGCCCCAATAAGGGCTTATTCAGTGTGGAGTACGCCGATATTCTTGGCATTCCTTTCGATTTCACGGCTAAGCCGGTTGTGGCACCGCCGCAAGCACCGAGGGAAACGATCCATGTCCAGGCCATTAGTCCCGAGAGGGACGCTTTGGAAATCAAATTCCCTAGGGTTGTTGGGTATCGCGTGGAACTCCCTGAAGAAAAGTTACAGGCCAAATTCAACGAAGATTCTAAGCTGGTTTTAACGCCTGATCTTGTGGGAGCCACAGAGACACAGAATTCCGGGATTATTGGCGAGAGAACCGATTTGAACTTGGTGCATACCGGAGATGTGCGTCCGTCGCAAATACTATACGAACTTGTGTCACATCTGGTATTGACCAAGTGGCGAGATCCCGGTGGTGAGCCGCAGCTTCAGCACTTCGGGCAATTAAAGCGTATTGCCAGGCAATGGCTTGAGGAATGCTTGGTTTGTAGGGGCGGTACATTTCCCGCCCAACTGCGCTACAAGATGTTGGCAGATATGGCATGTGAGCGGATCACGGCAGCCATTACACGAGCTTTCGTGGGTGAACGGCCAATTACTGTTGTGCTTGATCCATATAATCCTGTTGGTTCCAGTATCCATGTTAATTTCTTCACGACGAAGACAAATCGCTGGGAAACGGATAGTCGTAAGTGCCATATCAACTGGGTCATATTGGATAGTGACTGGGAGGGTGAATTCTGTCGCGTTGCGGAAAATCACCCTCGAGTTAAGTCCTATGTGAAGAATCATAGTCTGGGATTTGAAGTTCCGTATCGTTATGGTTCGGAAACGCGCAAATACCGGCCGGATTTCATAGTGCATGTGGATGACGGTCATGGAGACGATGATTTACTAAATCTCGTGGTTGAGATTAAGGGATATCGAGGAGAAGACGCGAAGGACAAGAAGGCCACCATGGAGAATTACTGGGTACCTGGCGTGAACTATACAAAAAGATATGGGAGATGGGCTTTCGCTGAATTAACTGAGGTTTATCAAATTGAAGCTGATTTCAAAGCAAAAGTTGAAGGGTTGTTTGGAAAAATGCTAGAGCAGACAAACGCCAATACAACGCAACGAGGATTGTGAAATGGCCAAGAAGAAAAGCTCGGGCAAGTCGGTAGAGGCCATTAAACACGATGAGGCCAAGCGTAAAAACATACCGACAGCTGAATATCAATCGATATTAGAGAACAAGGATCAGACGCCTTTTCAAAAGGCCTATGTGAGGCGTAATCGTGATTTGGATCCACAATTGGTATGGCGAGGAAAAGATGTTCAGAATTGGAGTGATTTGGTAGTTAATGTACCGCCCCTGTATATTCAAGAGAAGGTTCATCCTAAGGCACTCATTGATGACTTGTTGCGCCAAACGCGGGAAAGCGAACATGAGGCGGGAGAATATACACCTGATTTGTTTGCTGATTTTAACGGGATTCCTAAGGGCGTTGATAAAACGGAATTTTACCAGCACGATCAGAATTGGTCTAATCGTATGATTTTGGGTGATTCCTTGCAGGTAATGGCAAGTATGTGCGAAAGAGAGGGGTTGCGAGGAAAGGTGCAGTGTATTTACATTGATCCCCCGTATGGTATTAAGTTTAACAGCAATTTTCAGTGGAGTACTACAAGCCGCGATGTGAAAGATGGAAATGCGGGCCACATTACGCGTGAACCTGAGCAGGTTAAGGCATTCCGCGATACGTGGAGAGATAATATTCATAGTTATTTAACTTATTTGCGGGATCGCTTAACTATTGCTTTAGATTTGCTAACTGAAACGGGTTCAGTGTTTGTGCAAATTGGGGATGAGAATATACATCGCATACGCGCTTTAATGGACGAAGTGTTTGGGGAGGACAATTATATTTCTACAATTCTATACAGAACAACAGGTGGGTTCGCCACAAAAGGGTTGAGCAGAATAGGGGATAATATACTTTGGTATTCAAAAAGTACATCGAGCACAAAAATACGTAACTTGTACACAACGAAAAGTTATGTTGAAGATAACAATTACCGAATGCTCGAAGATGGAAAGTATATTACGACGGTAATGTCAAGCGGACAACAGAGTGGTGTTGAGCAAATACCTTCGGGCGTACGTATATGGCGTTATGGCGATGCGACGGGTCAAGGTTCGACGGGTACTGAAACGCCACTGGAGATCAATGGCCGTACATATATTCCGGCAAAAAACGCCCATTGGAAGGCCAGCTATCCTTTGGGAATGCAACGTTTGAGACGAGCAATGCGTTTAATTACTAGCGGACAAACTGTTAGCTATAAGAGATATTTCGATGATTACTCAGTTAAACCAATTAATGCTACATGGTTAGATACGGGTGTATCCGGTTTTACATCGGACAAGATATACGTTGTTCAAACACTACCGGAAGTTATACAACGTTGTATTCTTATGACAACGGATCCAGGAGACCTTGTTCTTGATCCCACTTGTGGATCAGGAACAACAGCGTATATCTCTGAACAATGGGGAAGAAGATGGATAACAATAGACACTTCTCGTGTAGCACTTGCATTGGCTCGGACGCGTGTTATGGGCGCGAGATATCCATATTACCTTCTCTCCGATTCGCACGAAGGGCAACTCAAAGAAAGTGAGCTAACACGAACCGCGCCCAGTACAAAACCTACGATTGGTGATATACGGCATGGATTTGTTTATGAACGCGTACCGCACATAACGCTCAAATCAATAGCTAATAATGCTGAAATCGACGTCATTTGGGATAAGTGGCAAAAGGTATTAGAACCGCTGCGTGAACGATTGAATAATGAAGTGAGAGATAAGTTGCAAGAGTGGGAAATATCTCGTGATGTAGATCCGAAATGGAATGCAAATGCGAAGAAATATCATGCTGAGTGGTGGGAAAATAGAATTGCGCGGCAGAAAGAAATTGATGCATCAATCGCTTCAAAGGCGGAATATGAATATCTATATGACAAGCCATTTGAGGATAAGAACAAGGTGCGTGTCGCCGGGCCATTTACAGTCGAGAGTCTTTCGCCACATAGGATGCTGGGTGTTGATGAAAATGACGAATTGATTGATCAGGCATCTGAAAAGGCTGCTGAATATAGTGAGAAGCAGACCTTTGTTCAAATGATATTGGAAAATTTGAAGGTGGCTGGCGTTCAGCAGGCTCACAAGGAAGATAAAATTACGTTTACTGCCCTAACTCCATGGCCGGGATCATTTATCTGTGCTGAAGGGCGATATATGGAGGGCGAAAAGGAGAGGCGCGCCGCTGTTTTTATTGGCCCGGAATTTGGAACAGTTCTGCGGGCCGACCTGGTTGAGGCGGCTAAAGAGGCGGGAGATGCTGATTTTGATGTCCTCATTACGTGTGCGTTCAATTATGAGGCTCATGCAACCGAGTTTAACAAGCTTGGTAGAATCCCGGTTCTCAAGGCCAGGATGAATGCGGACCTTCATATGTCGGAGGATCTTAAAAATACTGGCAAGGGCAACCTATTTGTCATATTTGGTGAGCCGGATATCGATCTGTTGTCAACAAAGGATGGAAGGGTGCAGGTGAAGATCAAAGGTGTGGATGTGTTTCATCCTAGTACTGGGGAAGTGGAGAGTAATGGTGCTGACGGCATTGCGTGTTGGTTCATCGATACTGATTACAATGAAGAAAGCTTTTTCGTACGACATGCATACTTTTTGGGTGCTAATGATCCCTATAGCTCCCTGAAAACCACCTTGAAAGCGGAGATCAACAAGGAGGCCTGGGAGACGTTACATAGCGATACGTCCAGGCCATTCGAAAAGCCGAAATCGGGACGTATTGCTGTTAAAGTCATTAACCACCTAGGTGATGAAGTGATGAAGGTCTTCAAGGTAAAGTGATGGAACTGTATATTGCCGATACGTTTACTGAGAGTTTGGGGCGATTGACGAATGAGGACCAAAAAGCCGCCAAAATAGCTGTGACGGATTTTCAATTAGATCCCACCCTGCCAAGTCTGAGCTTTCACAAGATCGATCATTCGAGAGATCGGAATTTCTGGTCCGCGCGTGTTGGGCGGGATATTCGCATGGTCGTTCATCGCAAAGAGAACAGCTATTTGTTGTGCTACGTTGCCCACCACGACAAGGCATATCAATGGGCTGAAACCAGGAAGATTGAAACGCACCCCAAAACAGGCGCGGCGCAGATCGTTGAAGTGCGTGAGACGGTAAAGGAAGTGTTCATACCTAAATACAAGGAAGTGGAATATCCGAAGCCTGAAAAACCGCCTTTGTTCTCGAACATACCCGATGAGGCGATATTGCGACTGGGCGTGCCACTCGAATGGATGAAGGATGTTAAGAAAGCGACCGAAGATACGATCTTGAATATAGCAGATCATTTGCCAAGCGAAGCGGCTGAATCACTCCTGGAATTGGCTACGGGTGGTCACCCGAAAACGCCAAGCGTTGCTGTCGGCGGTGTTATGGAGCCTATGCTTAAAGGGGCGATGTTCTGTACTGTTCCAGCGGCGATTAGTGGCATGGTGAACACGACGCATGAGAGCACTGAGCACTTAACTTCAAATCCTTTTGAACACCCGGATGCTAAGCGGCGATTCCGATTAATCAAGAATATCGAAGAACTAAAGATGGCTCTGGAATATCCGTGGGATAAGTGGACTATTTTCCTTCATCCGGATCAGAGAGAGCTGATTGAGAAAAAGTATGGCGGACCTGCGAGGGTAACTGGCTCAGCCGGTACTGGCAAAACAGTGGTTGCATTGCATCGGGCCGTTTATCTGGCGCGAACTAACCCCGAAGCCCGCGTTTTAATGACAACGCACACGGAAGTGTTGGCCAATGCGCTCCACGCACAACTACGGCGTTTGATCAGCGCTGAACCACGATTAGCAGAGAGGCTAGAAGTATGCTCAATTGATGCAATAGGACACCGTCTATATAAATCTCGAATAGGCCAGGTAGGTATTGCCGCGAAGGATAAAGTGAATGGATATTTGCAAGACGCATCTGCCGAAGTAGGCGGTCACAAATTCAGTCTGGCGTTTATCAAGATGGAATGGGACCAAGTGGTGGATGCCTGGCAATTGGAGACTTGGGAGGCATATCGAGATGTGATCCGATTGGGACGGAAAACACGATTATCAGAAGGGCAACGACAGATTCTTTGGGCAATATTTGATAAAGCGAGGAAGAGGCTTGGCGAGCAGGGTCTTCTTACTTATTCCGGAATGTTCACCAGACTGGCGCAATCCATCAGAGAAAGTAGTAATCCACCTTTCGACTACGCTGTCGCGGATGAGGCACAGGACTTGGGTGTGGCCCACTTACGCTTCTTGGCGGCGTTGGGCGCCGATAAACCAAACAGACTGTTCTTTACGGGTGACCTGGGACAGCGGATATTCCAGTTGCCATTCTCATGGAAGGCACTCGGCGTAAATATCCAGGGGCGCTCTTTCACCTTGAACGTTAACTACCGTACATCCCACCAGATCCGTACACGCGTGGATCGGCTCTTAGCACCCGAGGTAACGGATGCGGATGGAAACAGTGAGGAAAGAGGAAACACAGTATCCGTATTCAACGGACCCGCGCCGATAATTAGAATCTGCGAGAATACAGCGGACGAGGGTAAGCAGGTGAGTGCCTGGGTAAAGCAGTTGAGAGATGAGGGAGTGGAACCGCATGAGTTGGGCGTATTCGTGCGATCGGAGGCCCAGATGGAGCGGGCCGTTTCCGCCATCAAAAATGCGGGTGTTGAATACAAGCTCCTGGATGAAAACGTAGAGACAACCGGCGGGAAAGTATCCATAGGGACAATGCATCTTGCAAAAGGACTGGAATTCAAAGCGGTCGTTGTAATGGCTTGTGATGATGAAGTAATACCACTTCAATCTCGCATAAGCTCAATAGCAGATGAGGCGGATTTGGAGGATGTATACATCACCGAAAGGCATCTGCTTTATGTGGCGTGTACCCGAGCGCGTGACCATCTCCTCATAACAGGCATCAACCCTGCCTCGGAATTTCTGGAAGATATGCAGGACAAAAGGGCTGGAGTTTAAGCTGGAGTTATATAAAAAATGCCTTATAGATCGAAAATATAGAGACGCAACCGACCCAGAGGTCTAAAATGCCAAAAAGACTAACTACCTGCTGAAATTGTGTCGTTGCGCCTAAAAACGTTCACAGTCCTGCTGGCAAAATGAGGCGAAGTAATGGCGATAGATCCTCATAGCATTGAAGAACTGCGAAAAAGCATACGTGATCAGATAACGGATGATCATGGCCTTATAGATCAATTGCGTACTGAAGTGCGCTTGTTGGCCTCAAAAGTCCGTCGTATTCAACCGAGATCGACGACCTCCTTTTCTTTGGTGGGAACAGATGGCGGTAATAACAGCATCCAATTCGACCCGTTTTTGGTTCAGTTAATAAGGGTCGTAGACTCAAGCAACAACGAATATTGTCTGGATGTTGTATCTCCCACAATGGACATGGATCGATTAAGTGCTCGCCAATTTGATCCTTCTGGAAAACCCAAAACATCCCTGGGTTACATGATGTCCTTTTTGAATCTGAACAATATCACTCAATTGAGTCCGATGATCCGTAAACCACAACCTGGGCGACCCGTAAGCCCCTCCTGGGTGCAGGTGTATCGAGAATTGGTAGAGTGGGCGATTCTATTTCACATACTTCATACCAAGGAATTTGCAACAGATACGATATTTGTGTGTGACGGACTGCTGAGAAGTAAGGTGTTCTCGGGCGACTTGTTCCCGAAGCTTCTGAAGGGTATAGAAGGCTCGATCGAAGCACACTATAAGAAAAGTCATAGGCGTATATATCTGACCGGCGTGTGCAAATCCAGCAAGGTACTGGATCGGTATAGGCTGATCATGGCTATCGAGGGTATTCTTCAAACGAACTATCCCGCTTATGCTGAAATTGATCGTGAGCTCGAGCGAAATGCATATGTTTGGGATGAGTACGCGCGCGGGAGTGATGATAACTTCGGGAGTGGGGAGATCAATAAATTCGTGGGTGGAAAGATGTATTTTGTTAAGTTCGGTAGTAGGCCGAACGATCCTATATGGCCAGTGGATATATTCATGCCGCAGGTAGCAAACGCGGATGCGATCGTTGGATACATGTTGGCTGACGCTATCAACGGATTCCCCGTGCCTTTTTATCCTCAATGTCTCCAGAAGGCACATGAGAATGCCGCTTTAGTCGATTTCGATTTTGATATTCTTCAGGACGAGATTTTCAGAGGTATACGCGCTCAATTGGGCGACGGTGGTACCGCGCTTGATGTGTTCAGACTGAAAGACAAAGATCCCGCTCAGCGGCGTTATGGATAGGGGGCAAGATGTCTTTAGAATTGTTTCCAAAGGACCAAATTGTTGGCGTGTTTCGTGGCTTCCGCGAAGGAGGTCTGGAGTTTCACGCGGACCTGGTATTGCCGTATCGGGGTGATTTTCAGTGCCGACCCATGCATGGACAATTTGTCCTTGTTCAACTTGAGACCCCCGAGGAGGCAGTATTAGGGCGGATCACCGCATTCTCGTCCGAAGGAAAACTATCTTCTGGTGCGGGCGAAGAATTCAATATCCGTGCGGTCCGCGAAGAACGACAGGTTCCAGAGAACCTGCGCGAAGATTACCTCAAGTATCGAGTCAACATAAGGGTGCTGGGTGTCATACGTCATAAGACGAATGGCGAGTTGTCTTTCGTGGCTTCACACAGACGATTGCCACATGTGGGAAGCCCTGTTGCCTTTCCGTCGGGGCCGGTACTCCAGGAGCTGGCTGGTCACAACATCAAGGCTTCTCCCATTGGCTATCTTGCATTCGGTGAATACATTTATGCACAGGGAGGAGATCAGCTAAAGGTTGAAGATTGGATGCAAGTAAAATCGCCGGAAGTACTTGTCAAATTTGCGGTAGACAGTCTTGTCTCGCGCCGCTCGTTCATCTTTGCGCGCGCCGGATTCGGTAAATCAAATCTTAACAAGCTTTTGTTCAGCCAACTTTATGAGAAAACACCAACCGTGGAAAAAAGAAATCGCCAGGTACCCGTCGGCACAGTGATCTTTGATCCGGAAGGGGAGTATTTCTGGCCTGATGATAAGGGCCGGCCGGGATTGTGCGATGTGCCGGCCCTACAGGATAAACTCGTTGTGTTCACTTCCAGGCGTAGTAGCAGCCCTTTCTACCAGTCATTCGTCGCTGGTGGAATTAAGCTGGATATCCGCCGCCTAAGACCGGCCGATGTGATTGGCATCGCTCTAGGCCCGGATCGTCAAGATCAGCAGAATGTGCGTAAGCTAAGAGGTCTTGATTCCGCCCGATGGGAGGAATTGGTCAATCTGATCGATGTGAATAAAAACTCGACTCCACTCGACGATGTCATGCGCATCCTCTCACTTGAACGAGAGCAACAAGCCGAAGCTCTTGCGGCCAGAGGGAACATGACAACCATTGTCGGCATGCTCCACGATAAAAGCAGTCAGCTGATGGATATGCTCATTTACGCGTTGCAACAAGGAAAGCTGTGTATCGTGGATGTATCGCAGATGCGTGGAGCACAGGCGCTTATACTTTCTGGAATCATACTGCGCCGTATCTTTGATCGTAACCAAGCGGAGTTCACCTCCGATAACCCCCAGACGATTCCTACCATTGCCGTGGTCGAGGAGGCCCAGACTGTATTGAACGATACTGCCACATCGGCAGAACCATACATAGCTTGGGTTAAGGAAGGTCGGAAATACGATCTCGGTGCTCTTATGGTGACACAGCAACCAGGTAGTATTCCGGTGGAGATACTCAGCCAAGGCGACAATTGGTTTGTTTTCCATTTGCTATCCGCGGCTGATCTTTTAAGCGTATCCAAGGCAAACTCCCATTTCAGTAATGACATACTATCTGCTCTACTCAATGAACCGATTCCTGGACAAGGTGTATTTTGGAGTTCCGTTAAAGGAAAATCCTACCCGATCTCACTACGCGTTCTTTCTTTTGAGGACAAGTTCCACCGGCTTGACCCTGACTACAACAAACCTGCTGCTGAAACATTCGCACAAACGGTACAGAGGGAATTTCCTGCACCCTCGGTGTCGATGCCACCTAAGACGCAACCACAAAATACTCAACCTGGTGCTGCGGATGGGACGCAGAAAACACAGCCGACAGTTCCGGGTACCGAATCAACAGACGAGGAACCCGTTGATAATCTTGCCGTATTGCGCGAAGCTTGTGTTAACGCCCTCAGGGCCGATGAAAAACTCTTGGGTCGCATTCGTGGAGAGGGTGCTGCATGGGGTTCTGTAAAGGCTCTTTTTGTAACCACTCTTCCACCGAAAATAGATAACCGCGACGACATGGCATATCGTATGGTAGTAACCGCACTGAACGAGATAATCGGTCCTCAAGATCAGGCGTGGCATGCCTTCCGGAATGCGGAGAACAAGACGTACGTGAAAACTGGCCCGAATCCAAACCCAAAGAAATGAAAACACCACAGACTGAACCGAATAGTGTTTTGAATGGTATATGCCCGTACTTCACTATGTTCCCATTGAGCTTTCCGTATGAAATATTGTGTGAACACAAAAGTACTGTGCGCGGTGTGCTGGATCCGTTTTGCGGCCGGGGTACAACGATCTATGCAGCGCGCATGCTTGGGATGGATTCCGCCGGAATTGATAGTAACCCCGTGGCTACGGCGATAAGCCGAGCGAAAATCGCTTGTACAACTCCATCCGATATTATCGATGCGGCGGAACGGATCCTCAAAACCGAACCGGCTGTTGATTGCCCGACTGGGGAATTTTGGAAATGGGCGTATTCGAGGAACACACTTAAGGAAGTATGCAAGTTGCGCTCTGCGCTTTTACGAGATGCGCGTTCTCCGGCAAGACGTGCATTACTGGGAATTGTATTGGGCGCGCTGCATGGTCCACGCCCTAAAAAAGGACAGTCGTATTTATCGAATCAGTGCACACGCACGTTCGCGCCTAAACCTGCTTACTCCGTTAAGTATTGGAAAAGAAACCAATTACACCCGGTTGACGTTGATGTTATGGAAATTATTCGATGCCGCGCTAATCGCTATTACACAAGCGAATGCCCGGATTCGAAGAGCGAAGTTATATGCGGCGATAGCCGTCGGGGGTCGTCGTATCGTGCGGTTAAGGGAAGCTATAACTGGATAATCACATCGCCGCCATATTATGGAATGCGAACATATATCCCAGATCAATGGCTTCGATTGTGGTTCCTGGGGGCTCCTGCAAAAGTTGTCTACCACAACAAGTTGCAAGTCAATCACAGGAGTCCCAATGAGTTTGCGGATGAGTTGAAAAAGGTATGGGTTAATTCTGCTGATTCGGCTCATAAGAATTGCAGGATGGTCATTCGTTATGGATCGATCAATGACCGAAAGAAGGACCCGATCGGCATTATTAAAAGATCCTTAGACGGAACTCCCTGGGTTATAGAGACGATCAAGCAGGCGGGAAATGCCTCGGGCGGGAAAAGACAGTCGGAATACTTCGTGAGAACCAATTCGCCTGCAATGTGTGAGTATGACATTTGGGCGCGAAAGAACTAGGAACCTATATTGTCATTAATGGGCGTAACGATGTGTGCCTGTGGAGGCGCGAGTGGATCACTTGACGGTGAGAGTTGCGTGGCATGATTCTCGGTGGGATGGTTGTGTTTGTAAGGAGCCGTCAAAAAACTGCTATTGTGTTGCGCTAGATCGTATACGCCTGGGTCGTGACGAAGATATAGAAAATACCATGGCTGGACGTACCTGGAACAAGTTAAGACCGGATCAATTACCCGTGTGCAAGGCAGAATCAGGCGCTTTTATGAGTCCGCATGAATGGATGAGGTTATTTAAACACCCCTATTCGGAAATATCTTCAGTATCTGCGACTCACGGTCACTTGAAACCCACCTTGGTTAGAACACCACCATACTCCACGTACGCGGTGCCATTCGCATGGATGCTCAGTAAGAACCAGGAAGAAATCGACAGCAAACTTCCGGAACCGATGCCAATAGATGATGAACCCCCTTTTCCAACTGCCTGGGTATTCGGCAGGGCACGGCAGAGAGCATTGCTTGAGCATTTTCACAAACGAATTGTGCCCGAGCAATCGTTGGTATTCTTCTATTGCAAAAATGGGCATCCATTGGGCGAAGCCATATCACGATTGGTAGTGGGCGTAGGAAGGATTCAAAGAATATCACCCCCCATAGAATATGAGACGGAGAAGAAACAGTCATACTTAATGTGGGATCTTCTGTTCCAACACTCGATACGAAACGATGGAGTCGATGGGTTCATCCTGCCATATCACGAATACTTGGCTCCGACAGGAGATGCGAAAGAAGACGCGCGACGCACCGCTCTTCTTGATGAGATCATCGTAGAAGCGGATGAATCGGCAACGCGAAGCTTCTCATATGGTTCAGAGTTGGCTTCACCAGATGTGGCGCTATCAACTCTAACGCATTGTTTAAAGGCAGTTCGCGCAATCCGTTCGCACGGTATTGTGCCTGGCCCGTGGGAAAAACGCGAAGAATGGTTGAATGCACAAATTGCCACTACCTGGAAGGATAGGGGCGCTTATCCTGGCTTGGGCAGTGTTCTGGAAGCCATGGGTATGCGACTGGGCGTCTCGTTTGTGCGAGATATGCTAGATAGAAAGATGATCACTCCAGAAATGGATCCTTGGCCAATAGTAGATGCTGTATTGAACGGAAAGATGAAACCGCCACTAGAATCCTATAAGCCCGATGTAGAAGCGGCAAGAGATAGTTGGATCTACCATCAACGCGAAACGAAGGATCTCTTGCGTTTGTTGTCGAGAATGGCTTTAACAAAAAAGCAGGCAGACCGATGGTTCGACTCAATTCATCGCGCAGAAAGGACGATGGTTCGTGTCTGTGATGAAGATGTTTTGCAGAACCCCTATTTAATCTGCGAGATTGACATGGGGGATGAGGATGATGCCCCAGTTTCTATAGGTGCAGTTGATAGGGCCCTTCGTCCCGATCCTATTATTGCCGCTAAACATCCTGTGCCAAGCCCCTCTGCTGTTGAGACGCCCAATGATACAAGACGCCTTCGTGCTGCAATCGTTGCGGTATTGCGGAGAGCAGCGGATAAGGGGGATACGCTGTTAAGCATTAAAGAAGCGGTTCATGCGACAACAAAACTGGACCTAGACCATCCTTGTGAAATGGGAGCACATTGGCCTATTGCTAACAAGGAAATGTTGAAGAAGGTTATTGACGTCGTTGAATATGAACCAGCGGGTAATAGTGGAAAGAAGGAACTGGCTCTTCAATTGACGGAAGTGCACAAGCGAGAAGAAGAATTGAGCAAGATTCTGTCAAGGAGGGTTGAAAAGACGCATCCTTCTCTTGGGGTGAATTGGAAAGCGCTGTTGCTCGAGGCAATCGAGAGATCTGGTGGTAAATATGATGAGCGAAATAGCAGACATACGTCCGCGATTGATGAACAGTCTGAAGCATTAGAAAAGGTAACAAGACGGCGACTTTCAGTATTGATGGGTAGAGCGGGAACAGGAAAGACTTCAATCGTGGGCGCATTGTCAAGATGCGCATCTTTGGCGAGTGATGGTATTTTGCTGTTGGCTCCGACTGGGAAAGCACGTGTCAGATTGGGGAGAGCGGCTGGTTCGGAGGGAATGACGGTTGCTCAATTCCTGTATAAGTTGGATCGATACAATACCAATATCCAGAGACCCCTTTTCGATAGTAAACAGAAATATAGGCGCGAGAAAACGATCATAATTGACGAATGTTCGATGCTGACGATGGATGACTTGTATGCGGTCCTAATGGCTCTGGATCTGGCACATGTTCAAAGGATCATATTGGTAGGTGATCCGAATCAATTACCCCCGATTGGCATCGGTCGACCATTCGCTGATTTGACGACATATTTAGAGAACAGCCAGGACAAAACGCCAGATGGCGAATATGTGAAGGATGCATTAGCGCGTTTGACTGTCGAAGTCAGATCATCTTCAATTGGCAATGACAGTTCAGATGCGTTGCGATTGGCATCTTGGTTTACACGCGAACCGCAACAGGTCGATTCGGATCGGGTGCTCAGTGATCTGGAATTGGGAGGCAAGTTCAACGATTTGGACATCGTATTGTGGAAGGACTCTGATGATTTGAAGGATAAGTTGCTGACATCGTTTCAGCACCACCTGGGCCTAAAAAGCAGCAATGATATTGTGGGATTTGACAGGTCTTTGGGATATGACAATTTACGTGAATCAAACTTAGGCGAATCGCTCGTTATGCCAAATGGGCAAGTATTGAGGCCGGTTATCTCGGCGGGAAACGTACCATTTGAGTCACCGAATGGTGCGGAGAATTGGCAGATATTAACCCCGGTTAAAATGCGACAACACGGTGTGAAAGAGATAAATCGCTGGATTCAAAAGATATTCAGGAAGAGAGAACTGGGTGATGCCATCAAGCCCTGGATGATAAGTTTTGGTGACGAGTGTATAGCGAAAAGGGATAAAGTCATACAAGCGCAGAATCAATGGCGCAGTTCTTGGGATGGCAAGAACAGCGAGAAATGTTATGTGGCAAACGGTGAAGTGGGTACTGGTGCATATATAAAATACAATTCTTTAAATGTTCTTTTTGCCGATCGTCCCAAACTCACGTTTTCCTATCGTGAGTATGAGTTTGCCGGAGGGGGCGGGCCATTAGAACTCGCCTACGCCTTAACGGTGCATAAAGCCCAAGGTAGTGAATTTAAAAAAGTATTCCTAGTGTTACCAAAGGACTGCCGCCTTCTCTCAAGGGAGCTACTTTATACAGCTTTAACCCGGTCTCGCGAGCATCTGGTGCTATTTATCGAAGGCGATAATGCAGCTATGCTTTATGACTATTCTCGGCCAGAACGTTCGGAAACAGCTAATCGAAACACGAACCTGTTTAAATCCGTGGTGCGAGTGGATGCAGATGAACCGCCTTATGCTGAACACTTGATCCACCGAACGATAAAAGGACACTTAGTAAGGAGTAAATCTGAATTAGTGATAGCAAATATCCTTCATGAGCAGGGTATCGAGTATGAATATGAACGTGTATTTGATGGGTCTGAGGAAAAGGGCCATATGCGTCCTGATTTCTCTTTTGTGACATTAAGCGGTGATGTCATTCTATGGGAACATCTGGGTATGTTAGATCAATCGACATATCGCAAAGGATGGGAATGGAAGAAAGAATGGTACCGGAAGAATGGTGTAATAGAGGGGAAAAATATGTTCACGTCCCAGGAAAATGAAAGGGGTGGGCTAGACGCAGTGAAATTGAGGGAGCAAGCAAAACGGGTTAAAGAGTTGATGTCAACGTTGTGATTGAGGAGAAGTACATGCGCGAAGAAACAGTAACCAACTCTGGGAAACCACATTTTCATCATGCATATATTACAAAAAGGTTTGCTGAGGAAGAAGAGGCTATAGCGTGTCATGCGCCAAAGCTACGACGTGTGATATGGGAACGTCTCAAATCATATTTGACCGATTTGAATGAACTCAGAGCCGGGAGCGCGAAAAGAACACCTATTAAAGGTTCTAAACGAGGCTTGTTTCATACAAATATTGATCATGGGCGAAGAATCGTTGATGAACCCTACGATAAAAGCGGCATGCCCGAAGTTGTAATGCATCGTGTCGGTGAGCACGAAGTGTGTGATTGGGCTGAAACGTATAACGGTAATACTGAAGTATTAATGGAAAAAGCTAAGGTGTTAAAGAAGGAAGACTTTCTTCCCTCAAAAGAGAAAACCGTCACCAAGGAAAAATCTCGGGAATCAAGATTACCTGTATATCGCATCCCCGTCGTGGAGCCCGTTTCGACGATCTTAGTGGATGAAGAAGCATTGGACGTATATCGCTTTATTCCATTGATTGAACATTTCAAGGCTTTGTCCGATGAGCAAAGGCAGCTTGTTGATAAAGAATTGGGTGCTGTTCATGCAGTTAAGGGGGCGGCTGGGAGTGGGAAAACGATCGTCGCATTGCGCAGAATTGAGCGCGTTATCAACGACCCACAGCTGGATTTAGTAGGACACAAACAGAAGATACTATACCTTTGTCACAATCAGTTGCTTGCCGATTTGTCAAAGCAAGTCATTAACTATGATCTTGATCTGGAGGGGAAAAGGTCGGTGGATATTAAGACGGTTTATAGCTTCATCAGTACATTGGTCAGGGAAGATAATGAAAGTGTGAATTATACTGAAAAAGATAAGCTAATGCCTTATCTCAAGTTGATAGTTGGAGAAAACGTTAAAGACGATTTCAAACTATCCCCAGAAGAGGTATATGACGAAATAGCGGAGATCATTCTTGGGAGATATTTACGAACCGAAGATATGTATTTAGAAACCGATCGTACCGGTATGGGAAAAAGACTAGATAAATCTACCCGGAAAGTTGTCTGGGTGTTGTTTGATAAGTTCATGAGAAAGTGCAAGCAGATTGGTAAATATCCATGGGAAAGGATGACAACTCATGTTCTAAAGATGTCGGAAAACAGTGTGCCATCAAGGTGTAAGCGGGTGGCTCAAACATATACTCATGTATATGTGGATGAAGCGCAGGACCTAACGCCGTCAGTTTATTTACTCTTAAGGCGATTGTTCGGCGATTCGGATAAGGCCGCTACCTCGGTTGTCATGTATGGCGATTCGACACAAAGCATTTACCGGCGAGGATTTAGATGGAATTTGACGGGTTATAAGCTTCAGGGGCGGACGACGATACTAAAAAAATGCTATAGATCTACAACACCTATTATCTACGCATCGCGACCTTTGATAGAGGGGCAGGGTGCACGTTTTGGCGAGGAGGATTTACTGATTCCTGACGCGTTGGAAGAGCGGGATAAACGACGAAAACCTCCCAAGGTACAAATCGTTATATATAAGGATGAGGCGGCAGAAATCTATGGGATCTTTAGTAAGGTCGTGGATGTGACAAGCGAAAAGGGATTTCCACTCTCGTCGGTCGCGATTCTTGTAAACGACGTGGAAAAACTCAAGAAGATACAGCAATGTTTTGAGAAGAGTGGGATAAAGACTGAGAGTTATTTGAAGGATAACAAAAAAAAGAATATCAACATTACTGAAGAGTCGGTGAAACTTATATCGACATGGAGTGCCAAGGGACTTGAATTTCAAAATTTGATAATTCCATTTATTGGCGAGGACGATTACCCTTCGAGGGATGAAGATGGGGAGACTTCTGACAAGGCGAGACGTTCACTGTATACAGCCATGATGCGTTCTTCGTGGGCGTTACATCTCAGCGCTAACAATAATTACAGCGGATTGCTAAATGAGTTGACTGCGCAATATGTAGAACGCACTGGCGGAGCATAACGAACTAAAGAATTGATGTAAACTCCCGGAACCCCTCCGATGATGGCGCCAATGGGGTCCCTGAAGATGGCTCGTGTCATGGCGCCCACGATCAGGTCTGCGCCCGCCAATCTGCATCAGGCCGGTCGGAGACGTGGGATACCGTCTGGAATCAGGCCTAACAATACAAGACGCTCACTCCAATGAGTTACAACGCCGGGATCTCTCTCGTAATCGATAGCGTGCTCCCGCAGAAACATTAAACAGCAAGCGCTAAAGGCTGACATAGCAAGACTGCCAAGTCCGAAATGTGGAGCCACGTAATCGCGGACGAAGATTTGGATAGTCCACTCTCCGCGTTGGCCGTCGGGTTTGAACCAACGGAAAACAAAGTGGAAATCCTCGAAGAACGCACGGCAGGATATATTTGGAGATTGTGACTCGAGATATTCGATGAGACGAATAAGGGTCTCGCGGTCCAGTACGGTATCCGGGTAGCCATAATTGATTTTCATGGTCATGAACCTTTGAGTAGTGCTGACCGTAGGGGCGATGATGCGGCACGGCGATCATGGTGAATAAGGAATGGGATGATCCGCCCCTTTGGTTGGGCCATTATATGAAAATACTGCTATGCGGAAGGAACCTTTGTGAGGAAGCGGACACATGAACGCGACCGGGCATAACTGGGATATTTGCGTCGTAAAGTCATCTGGGCGATATGAGACTCAATCACCTATTGAGAAAGGATATTTGGTAATGATGGCCGGGTAGAAGAACTGATAGTACTGCGGGTGCGATCAATTATTGTGGTGTAAAAAGCATGGCGATGTTAATAACACGATGTATATACCGCATATAAACTAGGACGATGATGTTAAAAGGCCGACGGCATTTCGGGAGGCTTTCTCGTAATTCTCCCGTGCCTGCTTCAGGTATTCATTGCGCAACGTCGTAATTCGTTCGACCAGGTCCTCGAACATCCCGTCCGCGATAGGCACGATCCGCTCCATCGTGTTCTCGTAGACCTTCTTTTGGATCTCCTCGATGGGAGTCCCGAACAGGGAACCAAATACCCCCCCGAGCACCCCTCCAATGATGGCTCCGATGGGGCCTCCGAAGATGGCCCCTGTCACGGCGCCCCCAATAAGACCTGCGCCGGCCGCCTCGTCCGTGCTGGTTACCCCGCTGACCGAATAATGGAAATAACCGTGGTCCAGGGCTGATGAGTGATCCGCCATCCGGGGCAGAAAACCCCTTTCGGTGAACTTGGATTCGGAGTAGATCAGGTGGCTTGCGATTGATAGGCCCAAAGTAGCGGCACCCAATCCTGCCATGAGGGGAAGGTCCGTGATGTTGACTGAAGCGCGCTGAATGAGCAGGACGCCAGATATGCCGAACAGCCCCAGCCAGATCAGGTAAAACGGCGGCCTTCTCCAGAACATCCTCAAGAAATGCGCTTTTGCCAATCGAACGCTGAACCGCATCTCCGATACCAGCCATGCATCGAAGGCATTGGCGATGTCCTCGACCTGGGTACGGATGTGGTTATTCATCTCGGTGCAGTGGATATGCCATCCCCTCTGGACCACGTTGGGCCATTCACGCTCGATCTTGGCTGGTGAATCCAAGCTTTCCATGCCGGTAGCCAGGTTCTGGGCCAGGTCGTTGAAAGAATCCCCGAACTTATCGCCGAGGCCTCGGGCGATCCGTTCGAAGGCCTGGGAGATCTCCTGTAGGCGCTGCTCCAGTTCCTCGGGTGTCTCGGTCCAGACAGCGCCGTCGGGAACCCCGGCCCCGCCAGTCTTCATCAGGAACTCATAGGCCGCCTGAACCCTCAGGAAGGCCTGCACGCTGCCGCCCTTGTCGGGGTGGGCCGTCATGGCTGCCTTCCGGAAGGCCGTTTTCAGCGAATCCGGCGTGAGGGGCTCTCCCGTTGGTATATCGAGGATTCCTCGGGCTTCAGCGGGGGTCACGGGCGCCTCCCCGGGGCCCCTTCATATAAAGACGTGAGGCCACGTTGCGGCCGATGAATTTGTTCACCACGAACCGGCGCAAGATCCGCTTGGGATTCAGGCTGGCCACAGTCTTCACGTCGTTGGCCAGACGGGCCAGTTTGTAGAGCGCGTTGACAAGTCCCATTGGACACCCCCGTTCAGGTTCTAGAGGAAAGCATACCCAAATCCGGGTTGGTCCCGTCCGACTGCAATATTGCAAAAAAATGAAAATATTGCGGAGCACCCGAACCGGTCGGCGCAGTGGTTCAATACATCACGAAGGCAAAACGAACGGGAGGCGATCATGGTGGGAACCGCCGACGAGACATACCGAAGAGGTTGCGTGTCGTACGAGAAGTTCGATTACGAGAATGCCGCGATCCTGTTCGAGCAGGCGGCCGAGGCTGGCCACGGGGACGCCTGCTACACCATCGGGCTTTGCTACGAGTTGGGATACGGGGTCCGGCAGGACCTTCCCACCTACCAGAAATGGATCCTCAAGGGTAAGGGGCTGGGTAACAAGCCCTGCCAGGCGGAGTCCTTCCTCGAGGGGATCGGGTGCGAGAAGGATGTGGAGAGAGCCATGGTCCTCATGGAAGAGGCCAGCTTGGGCGGCAACCCCTTCATCCAGGGGTCCCATGGCTTCACCCTGATCCTGGAAGCCAAGAACGCAGACATGTTCCAGGCGGGGGCCCAATGGCTGATCGCCTGTGGCCGCCCCGGGAACGACGCCCATTGGTACCTCATCGCCGAGCGCCTCCGGGAGATCGGCAACCACGACCTGACCATGCACTACCTCGCGAACACGGAGGAGACCTTCCTCAGGGTCCCCTTCCTGCATCGGGTGGCCGAGATCATCTTTGAGGTCGTGAACTACAAGAAGGCCATGGGGGAAAAAGGGGCCGAGTAAAGAGATAGGGATCCGAAGAACAAGGAGGAAGACATGATCAGCGCATTCGTCGGGGGGTTCATGACATGCATGGGGTTTTATGCCGCCTACAAGGTGATCCAAACGGGTGTGGTCCAAGGATTGGCCTTGCGGGTCAAGCAGGCCTTGGAAGATGTGAAGGAAGCGGACCGGAAAGGAAACGGACGATGAGGATCGACAAGGCTGTCTTCGTCACGATCCTGATGCCGATCCTCGCGGTTTCGGCAGTCGTTTGGGCCTCGACGAGTATGTCCGTGGCTTCCCGTATCTTGTGTGCTGGGGCAGTGGCGGGAACGATCGGCACCCTGGTCGATTGGATGGCGGTGGTCATGGTGTTCGAACGCAAATGGTGGATCCCCTTCTCGGGGGTCATCCCTCGCAACAAGGAAGCCATCTGCGAGGACATCGCGGGGATGGTGGAGAGGGAGTGGTTCACTCCCGAGGCCGTGAGGCGGCACCTGCAGGAGGTGCATTTGGCGGCCCCGATGAGGGAAGTCTTGGAAGGGATGTTGCTCTCATCAAGGGTTCAATCACGGCTGGAGGAACACCTCCTGCGCACGGCGGGGGAAAGGTTGCAGGACCCGGCCACCGCGGGGTTCGTGGAGCGAGAGGTGGACGCGGCATTCGGACGCTGGTTCGAGACTTGGCCGGAACCCTTGAAGGTCGTCAGTATCGTCGAGGTGGGACAGGGCGTTGTCCGGGGATTGGAACTACCGGCCAAGATCCGGAGCTTGGTTTTCGAGGCGGCGGCCGGTGCCATGGACGGCGCCACCCGGACCGGGGATCTCAGGGGCGCCCTGGCCGTGGAAACCAGGCGCCTGTTGAACCATCTACTCACGCCGGAGATGGAGGAGGAACTGAGGGAAGCCATGGTGGAGGCGCTTTTCTCCCACATCAAGGTGGGGGAAGTCGTGAAGAAGAACCTCGACACCCTGACGGCGGATGATGTCCGCCTCATGGTGGAGCGCAAGGCGAAGACCCATCTGGACTGGATCCGCGTGAACGGTGCGATCGGCGGGTTCGTGATGGGGACGCTGATCGAAACGGTGCGGATGATCGGAGGGATGGCTTGAGCGAGCAGGAAGAAAAGAAGCAGGACGGCCCGATGCCCGGGGAAGGTGAAGTTCAACCGGAACCCCAGGGGGAGCTGGAATTTGGGCCGGACGAGAGCGGGGTGTTAAGAGGGGTGGAAATACCCCCCTTTCTCATGGCCGGCCAGGAAGTCCTGGAGCACGCGGTCGGGAAGATCAAGGAAATGGGACCTCTGAGCATCCAGGAGACCCTCCGGAAATTGGTACTCCCCCAGGGGAAGGAGCAGATCTCGGCCTCGAACGTGGCGAAGTTCGTGATGGACGAGAAGGGCGAATCCAAGATGAATTACGAATGCGGTTTGCTCTGGTCCACCCTGGGCATGACACCCTTCATGCTGCAGGAAACCCCGATGACGAAGTGGATGTGCTACGACCCGTCCCGCAGGATCGGGCCGACCGTGACCCTGGCCCAGGCGGACCAGGACGCTTCCGCGAAGGCCTTCGCGACGTTTTGCGTTTGGCTGATGAATGGGATGCCCGACCAGATGAGGATGACCGTCTTTGAAGGACCGGGGCCGGATGCTCCGAAGGAGATCAAGGACCTCATCGTGGCCGATCTCACACCGGCGGAAGAACCCTACCGGGCCTGGATGCATGCCTTGATGGGGCTTTCGGCGTGGGGTTCCGGATGGGTGAATTGCCTGGGGTTCGTGCGATGGGCTTGGCGGGAAGGGGTGCTCACGCCCCGACACGGATGGGACATGTGGGCGCGCATGAAACCGGGGATGCCTTGGATGCTGAACATCTACGAGACGACGGACGAGGATTTGGGTGAGGGAGGCGGCGATGAAGCACGTTGAAAGTTGTTTCCTTTCCCTCGCCCCTTGGGGGAGAGGGCAGGGTGAGGGGTGTAGTGGCAGGTCGATGTATTGGGAGGAATTCCATGCAACACGTTGAATACGACGGATCCGATTGGGACGGCGGGTTCGACTACGAGCCCGACTTTGACGAAACGGATGGCGCTTTCTACGAGGACATTGTGTCCGACGTCCAGGATCGCGCGGAGCAGCGCGCCGAGGAACTCGAGGAATACTTCTATGGGATCGAGTGCGGCCCGCACATCCAGCCGTTGTCCGAGGAGCAGATCGCCGAACACGAGGCGAGGGTTCGCGCCTTCGTGTCGTTTTATAGGGATTTTCCGAATCAGCAGCCGAAATTGCACGTGAACTGAGACGGGAAAGGGGTGCTTCATGACCGATACTGAGATCCTCAACCTTGAGCAGGGATATCCCACCGTGGAGGAGGCCTTGCGAAAGCTGAAGGTGAATCTGGCCGCGGCAAAGATGCGTGGCGTCCGGTTCGTGAAGGTCATTACGGGGTGGGGTTCCCACGGGAAGGGTGGCGCGATCCGGCGTCACCTGCCCCAGGCCATGCCGGCCCTGCAGAAGCAGGGAGTGGTGTTGGAATGGATCCCGGGGGAGAAGTGGGAGATCTTCAATCCGCTGTACTTGCAGTGGTTCCGGTTGTTCCCGGATCTGCGGAAGGATCGGGACCTCAACCGGTACAACCTTGGCATCTGCTGGGTCAGGGTGAAGTGACAGCGAGGAGGGCCTGATGACGCATGCGCGAAACGACGGACCTGGCAGGGAAAACGGCCAAAACCAGGATCCGGGAGTGGATGCCTCGGAAGACTCTGAATGCGGGTATCCATTTCCGGAAGAGGACGAAGATTACGATGAGGGCGACGATACGATCATGGAGTACATGATCAATTAAAAAAAGAACGGGGAGCATACCATGTTGGACATGATCAAGAAAGCGGCTGTGGCCGTGAAAAAGCGCGTGGACGACGTCACCGGCAAGACCCGCAACGATGCGACGGATCGGGCGTTGTTGGAATATTCCCAGGTCCTGCACGCTTACGCGGATCGCTTGGAGAACGTGGAGCGGCTCTACGACAACCTGCGGGAGGGCAATCTCGGTCTCCAGGCGGCCTTCGTTCGAGTCCGAATCCTGACCGTCGCCGCGTTCGCCTCCTGTGTCCTGTCCGTTGCGGCCCTGGTAGTTGTGCTTCTGAAGTGACGACCTTCGCCGTCATCACGAGGAGCAAGCCCGATAGGGCTGGTTTAGGCGACGTGGTGATCTCAGTTTGTTGAAGTCTGTGTTGAGTGAGGTGTCCTTGCTAAAACCTTCTCCCTGGAACCCTGTACCGTGGTGCGTAGCAGCTCTGGTACAGGGCTAATTCCTCATTTCAGCTGGAGGTGCCCATGAACCCGTACCTTGAAAACCTCAAAAAACGCCTGAAAGCCGGCATCCAAAGCCCCGTCGCCCGCACTGACAGCCTCTACGTCGGCGGCCAGTCGGTGGCGGACATCCTCTTCGGCCGGGTTTCCGATTCCAATATCGCCCCCGAAGTGATCGAGGCATACCGTCTTCAATACCCCGACATGGCCGCCGAAAAGGGATTTGTGGAGGCGGTTCGTGAACACCAGGGCGATCACGATGAGATCCGGGGGTTAGTGAGCGGAGTGAAGGGCAAGCTTTTCGAGACCCAGTACGTTGAGCATCTGAACGATGGCCATCTTCCGGACGGTCTCCATGCGGAGTTGGCTGAAAATGCCAACCAACCCGGATATGACATCCTCATCAAGGACGATGATGGCAATGTGAACCAAGTACTCCAGGCCAAGGCCTCGACCAGTCTGGAGTCGGCCAAACACGCCATCGAGCAGAATCCCGATATTGACGTCATTGTTCCCAACGAAATGGGGGACTCCGTCGAGGCCGCAGGTCTGGCAGGGGATGTCCAAGCGGTACCCATTGAAATGGACGATCTTCAGGGGACAGTGGACGGCGCGGTGGATCAGGCTTCAACGGCCACCACCCTTCATTTACCGTTCCTGGGATGGTCCCTTCTGGCGCTTGAGACCCTCATGGCCGCTTATAAAGGCAAGCCCATCGAAATGAATGAACTGGGGTCCCGCGGAGGAAAGATCGCCGTGGCCAGTTTGGTGGGGCAGGGGGTTTTCATGCTCACGGGAACCGGCTTCATCTCGATCCCGGCGGCGATGGGGCTCCGAATGCTTATGGAAGGTGACAAGGGCTTAAAGACCTACGAGGAATTCGTGGAAGGCGAGGTGGATTGGGGCCGCAGTTGGAGGCACATGGAGAGTTAGTTAAGGCTTTATCCTTCACCCGAATGGAGGGAAGGTTATACAATAATAATCCAACTTATCCCCTCGCCGATTCAATCCTCTCAGGGAGTGTTTCCGATGTTTCAATGGTTCGGAAATCTCTTGTCCTCTCTACGAAAAACGTTTTCCAAGTTCATCAATATATTCAGATCCACCGAATCCAAGGAAGCGGCTCGCCAGCGCGAACTTGACCGGATCATGGCGCGTGTCGACTACGCACTCATACCCGTCGATCTGCCCTTCTTCAAGAAAACCGCACCGGATGACGCAAAGGGCCGCATCGAGTATTTGGGTGAGTTGATGGTTGAGATTGAAAAGCGCGAGATCTCCCTTAAGGGTATGACGGATAAGATCATAGAAAAAAGGGAAGAGATCCTTAAGGACAGTTACGATCATCTTATTCATCATGTTGCTGGATACTTCGATGTCTGCAGGGTGTCGATTTGCCAAGATATTGAGAAGGAATACAGCATTGTTGGTGAGATGGGAGAAACCGTTAGCAATGCTTGGCGGTTCATAAAGTCGAAATTTAGCAAACAAAAAGAAAGAATCCCAGACAATTTCCTGACAAGAATCTTAGTACGACATGTCGGCGAGGAACAAGTCAGGGTTGCTGTCCAGACGGCCATAAATGAAACAGCTGTGAAAATTGCCAAGGACTGGAACTCTTTCGTTGCGAAAGACTGGGACACTGGGCTCAAAGGAACCGTTAAGTTGCAGGGGATCAGGTTGGATTGGAATGATACGGTCGATTTCGCGACCAAGGGTGCACTGGCGGCTGCTGGGGGAACCGTTGTTCTGGCGATGGGCTGGCATACTCTGGCTTGGGCGAGTGCGCATTTCTTCCCGCCAGCCATGCTGGTTGTCGCTGTTGGCACGCTATTAAAAGCGCTCTTTGATAAGAAAAAGGAGATCAGAAAATTGCAGGATAAGGCAGTTGAAGTTGTCGGCGTGGTCGAGTCGAGTACTTTACGGTATTTACAGCAAGAAGCTTATCCGAAAATGAAGGGTGATATCCACTCGTTCGCCGAAAATCTAGTCCAGAAGGCGAATCTGCAGATATGGGAATCGGTAGAGGATGTCCAACCGACGATCTCGAAATGGCGACACCTTGTGCGAACGACTTTCGAGGCTGCTCGTGTCAAGATCACTTCGGCGGAGGCCTCGCATCTAATGCGTGTTGCACTCAATAACGCGAATGCCGAGTATAAGCACGATCAGCTGATTCTTGCCGCGCGTTACTATGAGTACACTTTCTTCTATCTTCTGAATTGGTGCTCGGTGCGGTTCAACGTTCCATTGGATAGCCGCGAACGCAAGGATTTCCAGATGGATTTCATCGGCGCACTCGGCAAGGCGGGTTTCAGCCCAGGATTGCGTGAGAGAATGCACCGATTGAGGAAGTTCAGGAATCTTTGTTCCAAAGAGTCCCTGTCGATCATCATGCGTGAACCCGCCAAGTTTAAAAGGGATCTTGGCGAGAATCTCGAGCTTCTCAAGAAGACGATCGACGACGTCGAGGGGATGAAGAATGACCGCTAGACGAAATGTCCTACTTGCTGGAATGGGCATGACACCTCAGGTCTTGACAAATGCCCTGTACGAATTTTGGATCAAGAGAAAGAAGCCCATTCATCTTATCGAAGTCCTCACGACCGCATCGGGTCTCGCCCGTATGGAGGAGCGTGGCTTCCTTGATCCCAAGAAGAACCCTGTTGAAAAGCTGTATTCGGAATACAGGCTGTCTTCCAAGAAGATCCCCAGGCCCGAATTCTCCAGGGCGACTGTGAGGATACCTGGCGGGATGAAAAGCAGGAACCTGGACAACAAGGACGACAACGAGATTATGGAGGAGGCTATCGCCGAAAGGATGCGCTATTGGACCGCCCAGGACGACGTAGACCTTCATGTCCTGCTGGCGGGGGGGCGCAAGACCATGTCAGCCTACATGATCCTTGGGATGACCGTGTACGCACGACCGCAAGACGAGCTGTTTCATGTCCTGTTGAACGGTCCTGAAGCAAAGATCAACTCGATCCCAAATTGGTTCTATCCCCGCGTAAACAAGCCCAAAGAAGCGAATTGGACAAACCTGTTCGAAGTCCCGTTCCCGAGACTTAGAAACACCATTATGAGATCGCGGAAGGACTTGCTGAACAAGCCGCTGAGAAAAGTATTTCCGGCGCTAAACGAGGCACTGGAAGCCCCTCGACTTGTTGTTAATTTCGACGATAAGCAACACTTGATAACGATCAATGGCCAGGAACTCGATGCCGCTCCGCGTGAATTGTGGTGGTTGGCGATCATGGCGGAACGAAAGTTCAGATATAAGCTATGCCCGACCAAGCCCAAAGCTGAAAACTGCGCTACGTGCCATAAGCGGGGTTGTGCTTTAAGCGCGCCCAGCGGTGATCCGGACGCGGAAATCGATTTTGACGATAGAGATATGACGATTCTCAAGAGACTCGCTATGGGGAAGGGGATGTTTACGGATGAGGAGTGGGTGAAAAGTATCCGCAACGCTCAGAATTGGCGCCCTGTAATGTCGAGACTTAAGAAGAAGATCGAGGAGCAATTTCCGGATCTGGCCCATTACCTGGATTTCCAGGGCAAGAAAGTGTCACGCAACGACCGGAGAGTATATGAGCTTCCTTTGGATAGGGAACGAATCATGGTGCTTGGCAACGGATAAATAGTGAATTTGTGTGGTTGGAGTGGAACATTGAAAAGAAGTGTTGGTACCCCAGAACTTGCAAAGTCACACCATCGGTCTCGTGCCAAGATGTGGGCATGTCAGTGCCTATGGGGAAAATGGGTCTTGCGATTGTTGATTTCGAATTGTCGATAAACGAAGCCTGTTGAGGAGGTGAAAAATGCATCCGGTATATGCCTGTATTCTTCGCTTTCCTTGCGATGAACGTGGTATCAAGGAATTGTTCGAGAGTATTTGGCGTGAAGTAAATGAATGGGTATGTTGTAGATATAACGCGCGAAAAGAGAGTGGACAGAAAATTGATTTGACCATCGACGAGACATTGACGAAAGAATATCTATTGGAAGATGCAAGCCGAATTGAAGTGAAGGGATATCAAGAGAAGGATTCGAATAATGTTGTCCTTTATGATGTGAGTTGGGTCCACCCGCATGACGACGATCCTGGACTGCGATGGCACATATCGGTGAGTGTTTTGAAAGGTGCCAAGGAAATCATATTCTGCCTGGTAATCCGCATATCAGCTACAGAATGCATTGTTGCACCACCGCGTATTCAGCTGGGTGCACCACGAATCGTAAAAACGCTTGTTGGGAAATGTCCAGCGTTTATTTCAGGGATTGAGATTAACGATCAGGTCTATGTGATCAAAGTCGAGGATGTGCCGAGTTTGGTGGAATTTATTAAAACGGCGGAACGCCGGATCCCAATCATCGTATTATCCAAAGAGAACTATAATAACGTATTGATATTCGATCCATCACCTCTAGCTCAGAGGCTGCTGGGATTGGCAGTATTTGTGGTTTTAGAGGATAAATGG
The DNA here is from genome assembly GCA_964529445.1 of uncultured bacterium. Taxonomy (GTDB): domain Bacteria; phylum Oederibacteriota; class Muellerivitia; order Muellerivitales; family Muellerivitaceae; genus CAZGWJ01. The sequence continues at coordinate 24,120 of CAZGWJ010000003.1, read as the reverse complement.
ACTACATACAAGTTATCGGAAGCTCTTGGTAAGGGGATGGGGTGTTACAACGGTGCACTGAGGATATATTGGCCGCGTTTTCGAGAAGGCGATCTCTCCGCTTACCATAAATGTTGGCTTGGTACAACGATTCGATCATTCAGGGAATTACGGTATTTTGAGAATGCTGTGTTTAACACTGTGTGTGAAGCGGCGGCGATGCAATATGTCGAGCCGTCCGAGATCGCGAAGTTCAGGGCGGTGGTTGAAAATGAACGTATAAAAGCGATCAAGGAACGCACTACAACGAGCTATGACGAGCTATATCGTTCGTGGTCAGAGATGGTAGAGATTAACGACATGAATATTATTGAGAAGCAACGATTACTGGAAGAAAATGACGCCATTAAGCAACAGCTATATCAAATGTGTGTTAATTGCAAGACGCGCTCTTCGAATGAGGAGCAAAGTGAATCTGGGGATAATGAGGAATATGGGTCGGTTTTGGATGCAGTGTTAGCAGCGAGAGAGAGATTTACCAATATTCTATTCCTTGATAGTGCCATAGAATCAGCAAAAGACTCTCCATACTCGAGACCGGATAACGTATTTCAGGCGTTGGATGCCATCAATGATGTGGCAGAACAATGGAAGAAAAGTATTTCGGGTGCAGGTCAGCAATGCTCACTACGAAACCTTTTCAGAACGAAAGGATATGAGTATAAAGATGGCATCTCACAGACGTCGGAGGGGAAATGGGGAGAAGAGTATAAATTCATCTATAAAGGCGAGAAGGTACTATTTGAAAACCATATTACGCTTGGCGCGAAACAACCGAATAAGTGTTTGTCGATACATATGTATCGGGATCATGCGGTTAAAAAGATAGTCATTGGACATGTTGGTAGGCATTTAACGAACACAAATACATAGAGGGAAGAACCTGCGAAAATACAAGACAATAACACAGGGCGATTGAATGACTGAATCAATTGAAATGATAAGAAAGAAGATGGATCCGGGTGGTTATCGCAAGATAACCATATTTACACTCGTTGTTGAAGTTACAGTGTTAGTACTACGGTTGTTATTGTGGATTATTAAGGGCGGTCCAATACGAATAATATTTGAATTAGTGGGAATGGCGATTAGAGGAAGGTTAGTGCAAAAAGCTTCCGGAGCGGCATTTGAATTCCAACAGGGATTCCGAAGTGAAGACCGGGGTGTGAATAGTGCGGTGGATAATGGGAGTGAACAAAAGGAGAGAAGTGCATACTCGAGGATATCGAGTGCAATATATGAATTTATTAAAGGCGCTAAGAAGGGTTATTACAAAGGTGTCGAAAGATATTGCAAAGATAAACCAAAATGGTATCGCACGATGTTTGCTATTTACGTATTGGTAGTACTGCCAATAGTATTACCACTAGTTATTGTCTACTATTTGCTAAAAGCAATATATGTGATGATAATAGTTGTAATCAAAATAGTGGTCTCTATGTTTCTCCCTGGTTATGCATTTTCCGATACTGCCGACGATGTGCCTATGGATTCAAATATCGCTGGTAAATGCTCGGCCAAAAGGTACAAAAGTATTGTGGCATTTGATATGGATGATGAATATATCAAAGCATTAGTTGAAAAAATACATAGTTGGATTGGTTCATGTGAAAAAACGTTTGTTCATAATAATTTAATAATGGAAAAAAACGCAAGCAATGTATTGTGTATAGATGTGCTATGTCAAGAATGGGGGGCAATAACAATATCCTCGAAACCGAGAATATCTGGTTCAACGGAAGTATTGGAGAAAATGGCCAATGAAATCCAGTCACTTCTACATGAGAGTAAAGAGATCGTGCTTGATAAATATAGTGAAAATATATGCAGCGAGAAGAGCGTGGGGCGGATTATATTTCGGAAAGTAAATGATGAAAGCAACCCAGTCGAGAAAGTGGTATTTCCTCGATTTCATAATACGGGCGTATTCCAAACATTTTTGACTGATCGTCTAAGGTCTGTAGCTAGTGGAATGTTGACAGGCATTCTACTTACGGTATTGCTTTATGCCGTAAATCAACATCAGTATTACTCGTCGTTGGAAAATAGGTATGAATCGAATTTTAGATATTATTTGAAAACGATTGAGGTGCTGGCAAATGCAACGCACGCGGGCGTTGGAAATGACGATGAATTCAAAAAGCACTTAGTAAGTATAGTTGAATCAGCGCCTGGATATCTGGAGATTCAAAGAACGGACGGGAAAGAACAATTGTGGATTTATCAAAGCTCACACAAAAATCCGACTGATAGGCATATAACGAAATGGGAACATACATATCCTGAAGATGATAATCAAATGCACGGTATGAAAGTCAAGTATTCGAGATCGTTGAATCGCGGATTCTGGAAAAGTCTGTTTTCCGCAGCTATCTTTTCTACCGATGAGTTGTTCAGAGATCCGCAGTATTGGCTAAAGTACAAATCGATTAATCGTTCAATATATTTATGGTTAAGTGCGATTATTATATGCCCATTAATGGTATTTGTGTTTGTCCGGATATATGAAGACAACGAGGTATACATTGAGTCTCAGAGGGCTAGGGACTCAGAAGTGGGAGATGTGTATGACGATGTTAAAAGCGAATTGTTGGAAATGAATAAGGCATATCGAGAAGCAATAAAGGAAAAAGATGTGTTGAGTGAAGAGTTGGAGAAAATAATCGCGGAAAAGCAAGCGGTTATGAATAACATGAAAGAAATACAAAGACAAGAAACGCGTTTGTTAAAAGCCAGGGATGAGGAATTGGCGAGAATTGTGAGAAAGAATGATTATTTTACCACGGCCGAATATATGTTTGAGAAGTATAGGGATCGTATGACGGCGGGGTTATATTTCGCGGCGGGTTTTGAGCAGGTGCTGAAATATTACAAAAGAAAAGTGCCAATGAAACATTTGGGAGCTTCTTACGAAACAACCCGAGACTATATCAATAGATTGCGCGATGAAGGGGTGCTTGTAAAAGAGTGGGCCGAGCAATTGCAAAAAATTAAGCGAGTGCGAGATAAGCTGATACATGAGCACGTGTGGAAGGTGGAAAAACGAAGCGATGAGATGACCAATGAGGAGGTTAATATGTATATTAAGAATGGCGGGAAAATGCAGTCCGAAATGCTGATGCAATAAGAAGAATGTTAACCTCTATACGATCAACCGCGGTGCGCAAGATACGGTGAGAAAATCAGATACCAAGCGACTGTTGGGTATCGTCATGATTCGTTTGGGCGAGGAACCAGGAATCGGGATCCATAGCATATTGTTCTATGAGGCCAATGTTGGCTAAAGCGACACAAATGGCTAGTGACTGGGCTTGGCAGTTAAGGGATTTCTTGGGGTTGAACGCAATGTCCGTAAAAGATGCGTATTTACTGGCAGCATCTAGAAGATTGGGATTCTCGAATAGAACACGTATATACAAATGATCGTAGAAGGACGTTCGGGGGTAAATGGGGTAACGACGACCGACCATTTCGAACCCGGTAATGGAACCCGATTGTTTGATTCGTGGATCGGTCTTGGCATCGTGGGCGGTAGCGTGATAGAGATCGGAGTAGGGCCCACCGTGCTCGAAAACCTTGCTCCCTTGAAAGAAACATTCGATCGGGGCTTCTATTCCACCCATGCTGAGAGATAAGTTAAATGCGCTCAATGCACGGCCTAAATTGTCATTTGAACGAGTGGAGACTTCCAGGGTAGGGGCGAGACTCAATGAATCGGCGGCAGCATGAAGTGAGTTAATGCAACGGGACGTTTGAGAATGGCTCAGTCCGGGGAACCAATTGAACTCCACCATGAATTTCTTATAAAAAGGCGGAGCATCAAGGGGAGTGAAGACGGGGCGGATGGCCCTAGGGTTATCCATGAAAATCACTTTCATCTCCTGTTATCGTGCCTGACTCGTCGGGGCGTTTCCAGTGGTTGTAGTCTGAACGGGGGCCAAAAAACGGGTGTTTCGTGTCGGTTATCACTTCGCGAATATAGTCGGGTGAGATCCAGCCGCGAACAAGGACCTCGGCTTGAGGATTGCTCGTAAAGTGTGGATTGGAGACATTACGAATGGATTCTTGGAAAAGAGACCCGAAATGCTCGGGCGTATTCAAAGACAAATATCCGCCATCTATGTGACGAACCGCATTAGAACTCGCATTCTCGGGGCAGAATGAACAATCTAATTCCCAAAGGATGGCGGGATCTAAAACGAGGACGGCCCAACTGCTATTTATCAGGTCGCAGCGTTTGCGCATAAACATCTTGTAGTTTGGAAAACCAACACTAAGAGATACAGCATTGTTTTGACCGTCATGCCTGACGCTGTCCGAGGTCAGGGGGTGAATGCCCCTGCGTTTCATGGTCAACTGTTCCGTTAAGGGCACTAGGCCGTATTTTAGAATTGATTCCAGATTCTGCGATTGAGTGAAATGAACCAGCTGCAAAATACCGCGCTCACGGCAGATATCTTTGATCCGAGAAGTCTGTTCTGTGGTGAGACGAGTATCCATTTTTGAGGCTTCTAATTCTCGCCTCATAGCATGAAGGTTAGCCAGCTGATCTGCTATGCGTTTTTCCTCAAGCGCAATCGTCCGGCGCGTCGCTTCTTCGGCATCGGCACGTGCCTTATTTGCGGCTAACCGGACCCGAGAAGCATCGAGCTTTTCTAAATAGACGGCACCGTAAAGTTCCGCGGCAACCCGGCGCTGATCGGAAGTAATATCCTGTGACAAGCTTTTCCATATGCTAAGTATTCTGTGGTGCAAGGAATACTTAAAGTCTTCTGTTAGATCTTGTGGAGGACAGTAAGCTCGATACAATTGCGGTCTTTCTGGGTGAGGGCTATATTCGTACCAGAGAGGTTTGCCTATGAGATCTTTCTGTTTGGGATCATGTAATCCTGGAAAGATATGACGAATAGTATCAAACTGGAAATATACATTGCAGGTGTCAGGTATCAACAAGTCGGAGACGGTGCCCAGGCCTCTGCGGGGGTCGTATTCGTTTATTTTTCCGTACGAGTGCATGGGGCACGCTTTCAAATAAAGACAGTATGTGGTTTGCTGACAAAATGAGCCGTTTTCCTCGGCCTGATATGATCATGAAGCAAAAGGTATTGGCCTTTCGCTGATATCTGATCAAAACGAATCATTGTGTAACAACCATTCGAAGTCATTTCGGCCACGTTTAGGAACACAGCATCCCAGCCATCTGTAGAGTTTGAATCAGGTTCTGTCGAAAACGTGTCAAATCCACTCCGGAGATCGTGATCGTGCAATCCTGCCAGTGCTTATAGACCCCCCGGCCATGGATGCGGGCGAAGATGACGTTCTGGCCATTATCACTGTACACCCGGAGTTGATGAGTGTTTTGAGGTCTGCAATTGTCACCATCAAAAGCCCCCAGGTGAATAGCCTCGACGCCATCTACTGAGGCAACAAGACGCAGCAGCGCGCGCGCCCCGCTCTTATCGGGTATATCCTTCAGCGACCGTATTTGCCCGTCACCCCACATGCTCTTCTGATGGTCGCCGCCGGACACGATGACCTCTCTCGCGGTCGGTGTAGGGGTGAGGGTGGCTTTCTTCCTTCGACTTTTCAGGAATTCCTTCATCTTTACGGCCATGCAGGGGTCTTCCTCCTCAAGGATGGCCTGTGCGGCATCATTCAAGTCTTTTTCGGTGATTGTTTCCCTTTGCAATGCCTGGATACGGACCAGGATGCGGTCTAAAAGCCTTCGGGGTGTAGATATTGAGTCCCGGCCGCAGGACATGGAGATCATTTTGAGTCGGTTGAGGATCTCGGTCTCGCTAAGATCTTCAGGGAAGCTCCTGTTCTCGTGGAGGAACCTCCAGGCTGTGGCTCCAGCAAAGATCTCGTCCAGAGCTTCCATCCCCTCTCGTAGAGACTTCACGATGGCGCGTGCGTAGAACCGGATGGTGTGATTCTGTCGCAGTGCCGCGCTCTCGTTGCTCTCGGGAAGTACCACGACAACAGGCTTGTTGTAGGAATATGCGGCCATGATTCCCATGGCGGTTCCAATGGACTCCTTCCAAAGGTGCGCCAGGACCGCATCGGATTCCATGATGTCCTGGCGGTCACCCTCGACGATGAGGCGCGCATATTCTTCAGGGGATTTATGTTTCTGGAGCTTTAGTCGGCGAGTGGGGTCTATGAACTCGTAGCTTTCGGAACGACCCTTGATCAGGGCGTCGCGCCAGCCGTGAACCTGGTGATCCTTGCAGCCCGTAATGGGGCCTGCGAGATAGATCATGGGTTTGCGACCGCTGGACATGGGGGTCATGGCGAACCTCGGGTTATTTGATGACCTAATTATAAACCATGTCATGGACAGTGCTGCTTATGGCAATGTTTTCGCAATATTGCAGGCGGCCATCGTGTTCCTGGGTGGTGGTATGGTTTGTCTACTGGAGGAATCCATGCGAAAGAACAAAATCAAGGATGAGGTCCGGAGCGCCGTTCAGGGCGAGGTCTGCCCGAAGTGTGCTTTGTCCGAGATCGGGCTCATCATCTACGGTCTGATTTTGAGGGGCCAACCCGATTTGGATGAAGCTGTTCGGGAAGGACTGGTGATCCTGGGTGGCTGCTGCGTGGCGGAGGACAACCTCTTCTGCCGGAAATGCGGCCATTGGTTCCCAGACAGGAAGACACGTCTCTGTCAATCAGATACGCCGAACGGTGTCTGCGAATGTTCGGACGCTATGCCGGTTGACGAAAGATGGATCGAGAAGGAACTGGAGGCGTGGGCAGAGTTGGAAAGGGAAAGGGTGCGGTCAAAAAACGTTCCGAGCATGGATAAAACCCACCTCTGCGCGAAGTGCGGGAAAAAGGTGCCGTTCAAGCACACCGCCTGGGTGGAGGGGTACGGGACCCTGTGCTTCAAGTGCCGCCACCAGCTGAGGCAGGAAGGTATGGTGCGATGAGACGCGTTCTTGTACTTATCCTGACGGTGTTTATTCTGGCGACGGCGTTCCCGGGGCCGGTCGAGTCTGGCCTGAAGGGTGCATCCGCTAAGAACCCCAGCCATGTGAAGGCGTATTCGAAAAAGAACGGCAAGGGCGTGAGGACGCATACGCGATCACGCACGACGGTCAAAAAGGCATCAAAGAAGCATCGAACGACATTTAAAAAGCAATAATCGATTACGAACATATGCTTGAACTGGTTGCCGTGTTGTCGGGGAAGGTCATATTTTCATATAAAGCCCCCGGGCTTTATCCCGCGGGGTGTCTTTGATGGGGCAAATATGCAGTAGAATTCTGTGGATTATAATAAATATCTTTAAATTGACAGGCATGACTGTCGAGTTAGAATTGCATTAAGTAGGGAGCAGTGGTGTAAGGAAGCAAAACAATGTTCCAAACACGGTAAATATACCGGTTTGAAACAAGGACGAAGTATATACCCACCGCCATGGGCGAATAACGCTCATCAGCTTTGGAAGTCACGGCTTGGATTACGGGCTTTAGGGCCCCAATACGTCTTGGGCCCGAAAGCGCATCCAATGCTGGGACTTCCCAAATCACCGGAGGTGGATCATGGAATCGCTGGAAAGGCACAAGGAGTTCATTGAGTTGCGTAGTCAGGGTGTTTCATACGCGAAAATCGCCGAGAAAATGGGGCTGTCAAAGACGATTTTGGTTGAGTGGGGCAAAGCACACTCGTCGACGATTAGCGGCTTGAAGATATTGGAGATGGAGTCGTTCGTAGAGGGGTTGGCCATTGGCAAACGGCATCGGATTGAGTCGCTGGCGAGGGTGTTGAACGGTTTGTTGAAAGCGGCTTCAAATGCTGAAGCATTGGACACTCAGACGGCCATAAGCCGAATCCCTCCGATTTTGGCTGCCATCCGCGCAGAGGATCTGGATGTGGAAAAGGCACTGGGTTTACTGGCGGCAAGAGAATCCACACCGGTAGATGGGCAGAGCGATATCGAATCCCGAACAGCTGGTGAAGCGGGCGAAACAACGGGCAACCAAAGTGTGACTACAGAGCCATCGGCGAACCCGGAGGGATTGTTGTTGGATGAGGTCCTGTAAGTAGTACAAAACTGGACCAAATGTGATACGTGAACACGAGGAGGAACAGATGAGACTTCCGAATTTTGGCGATACTGAGGATAACGAAAAGATGCTTCACGTGTGTCAATCGGTTCTTCGCTACGTAGATGAAAAGATAGAATGGTTCGAGCGTGTCAAGCCCGGCGATCCTCTGATCCTGAAGTACCTTGAGATGGGTATGGAAGTTCGGCGGGAACGGGAGATGCTTCTCAAAGCGTGGCATAGGAGTCTAGGAATACCTGATGACCCGGTGCAACTGGCTTTCTTCAAGAAGAAACTGTTGGAGCCGGTTGAGGGCGAAGAGCCATTTGATTGGGGTTTGGACGAGGAACAGATGAAGAAGTTCGCATCTACCTTTTCTCTACCCGCAGCGCCTGAAGGGTGTGCAAATCCGCTAGAAATCCTTTAAAATGATGTTGGGTTGGTGAAGGAAAGGGCGTGGAAAATTGCTTCCTAAGTGCGTGAAAAATGATGCTAACCTTGGGAAACGTGAACTGAGCACCTTGTTTTCGAGTCCCATCGCCCGCTCCAAAAATGAACCCGGGGTGCCCGAATAGGGTGCCCCGGGTTTTCTTTTGTAGGGGGGCGATGGGACGAGAACCCGAGGGGTCGGGTGTATGTCTGAACAACGGACATCCGCTAGTGTTGATGTTATAATAACCATAAACCTGATAGTCAATTCGAGCAGAATATGTTGTCCGGAAAGGGTTTAAATGGTTCGTATGAACATTTACTCGGGAATTAGTCGTGCGGTTGGAAACGTTATTATCCTAGCCCTTATAGCCGGTATCACTTTGCCTTTATCTGCTTGTAAGCAGAAGATATCGGTGCCTCCTCTCTCGGCGGCCCGAATGAATACGACTCCGACGTCCACGATGATACCAACGCCCACGCTTACTCTGAGTCCGACAAATACACCGACTCCAATAAGTACGCATACTGCAACCCAAACGCTAACTCCCGTCGGCACATCAACGACACCAACTCGAACGTTTACTTCGATCCCTACAAATACCTCGACTTCGATGAATACGCAGACCGCAACCCGAACGTTAACATCCACTGGTACTACAACGGTGACGCATACTGATACAGCCACTGCAACAGACACGCCTACTTCCACGTGTACATTCAATCCTACACAGATATGCAATTCCCTGGTCGTTCAAAAGTGGGTTTATCCAGGATGGTACACAGGACAGTGCGCGGCGATCGCGACCGATGGTACGCTCTATTTTCGCGGGTCTTCGATTTATGCGGTCAATCCGGATGGGAGTCCTAAATGGGATTACCCGAGTAATGATTATTTCTCAAACGACCCAGCTGTCGGCGCGGATGGAACGATATATTTTACGGCAGCACCCGCTACCAATGAATTGATTGCCCTGAATTCGAATGGAACACTGCAATGGTCTGTTACGTTTGATACGAGCTACTCATGTCCTGCCATCGGCTCCGATGGAACAATCTATGTCGGGTCTGATGATAAGCGACTGTATGCATTAAAGCCGGACGGGAGTGTCAAGTGGAGCTATTTGACAAGTGGTGGTGTTAACTCCACGCCGGCGATCGGGAACGATGGCACCATCTACTTTGGCGCAGGAGCTACGACATATTATGCTCTCAATCCGAATGGAACGTTGAAGTGGTCCTATGAGGCGGAAGATTCATTTCCGAGAAGCTCTGCCATTGGACAGGATGGAACAATATATACATTGGGGCGGGATGGATATTTGTATGCGTTTGATCCGAGCGGCTCGTTAAAGTGGCGATATAATGCAGGATTATGGCTCGGCCATTCACCGGTTATTGGCGCAGACGGAACGGTTTATTTCACGAGGTATGGCGTGGGCGGTAACGCATTGTTTGCCGTGAATCCGGATGGTTCGCTGAGATGGCAAGTGCCCACAGGGTTTTGTGTTGGATCGCCCACAATCGCGGCAAATGGAACGATTTATGTGGCTGCTGCAAGTGGCGCAACCAGACCGCTTGTGCACGCATATCATCCTGATGGGACGTTACGTTGGGAATACATCGGTGGCGAGGGTTCGAATGGATCTCCGGCGATTGGGAGAGATGGAAAGATCTATGTTGGCACGAGCGGTGGATTTTTCGCCATAGAAGAATGCAACTCATCCGTCTTGGCTGCATCCCCCTGGCCCAAATACCAGCGGAACTACGAAAACACCGGGCGATAGATAGTGACTGGTGCTTCGTGATTGTTTGGGTCTGTGGATGTGGGCGGTCGCTCCGCCGGAGGGTCGGCCCACTCAAACCCTTGAGTGAACCGATTTCTCGCTTTATTTTCCAGGATGGGTTTGCCAAGCGCCCGCGATGCCGGTACATTGCTGGCATTCCTGCAAGGGGGATTCCCATGACTTCCGCCGCCTTCCGATCGATCCTCGTTCCTGCCTTCGTGTTCCTTTCCGCCTTCCTCGCCTCCTGTGCCTCCTCGGGCAAGACCGTCCACACGAAGGCCGCTGCACCCCCGCAAGCCGCAACGATGCCCCTGGAGGATGTCACCTCCGTCGAGGCCGTCCGGAAAATGGGCCTGGGCTGGAACCTGGGCAACACCATGGAGGCCTGCGGCGACTGGATCAAGGGACAGGAGGTCGTCAATTACGAGACCGCCTGGGGCAATCCCGAGACCACGAGGGAGATGATCGCGAAAATCAAGGCCTCCGGTTTCGAATCGGTGAGGATCCCCGTGGCCTGGTCGAACCTGATGTACGGCAAGCACAAGATCGAACCCGAACTGCTGAAACGCGTGCGGCAGATCGTGGATTGGGTCCTCGCCGAGGGGATGGTCGCGGTGGTCAACATCCACTGGGACGGCGGCTGGTGGTCCAAGTTCCCGACCGAACCCGACAAGAGCATGGAGAAGTACAAGACCGTGTGGTCGCAGATCGCCGGGTATTTCGCCGATTACCCGGCCGCCCTGATCTTCGAATCCCTGAACGAGGAGGGCTGTTTCGGCGACGTGTGGAACCGCTGGGGCGGGGGAACCGAGGAACAGCGGAAAAGGGCCTATGGCATCCTGAACGACATCAACCAGGTCTTCGTCGACCTCGTCCGGGCGAGCGGGGGCAGGAACGGGAACCGCCATCTCCTCATCGCGGGATACTGCACGGACATCGACCTGACGGTACACCCGCTCTTCCTCATGCCGCAGGACCCGGCGAGCCGTTGCATCGCCTCCGTCCACTACTACACCCCCTACACCTTCGCGGGGCTGGAGAAGGACGAATCCTGGGGCAAGATGCGCATGACCTGGGGCACACCGGAGGACCTGAAGGAGCTGGATTCCAACGTGCAAAAGCTCAAGGAACGTTTCCTCGACCAGGGAGTGCCCATCATCCTAGGCGAATACGGGTCGACTACGAAGAAGGAGCCAGCGAGCGTGCGCCGCTACATTTTAACGGTGGCGGAGCGGTTCTACCGGTTGGGCATGTGTCCCATGCTGTGGGACCCGGGGACTCATTTCGACCGCAGGACCCTCGAGTTTAAGGATCCTGACCTTGCGGAGGGGTTCCGAAAACTCTCCCGGATGGCACGGGATTGATCGGTCATGCCCACCCTGGTTCGAACCGTGCTTGAAGGGGTCGGACCCCGGGCCGTATTCCTGGGGCTTTTGGGCTCTCTTCTCGCGCCCTCTTCCTCCCATTCCGCGGATATGCCTTTCCAAGTCCTACCCTGGAACGGGTACAAGGCGGCGATCTCTCTCACCTATGACGATGGCGACCCGATCCACCTGGACCTCGTCATCCCCGAGATGGACAAGCGGGGTATGAGAGGCACCTTCTTCCTTGTGACCCGATGGATCGACCGCCCCGACGCTTGGACGAAGGCGGCTGAAACGGGGCATGAGATCGGAAACCATACGAGGACCCACCGCCATGCCGCGGAACTCAAGGCGAACGAAGAGAAGGATGAGGTCGCCGGCGCACGGGAAGACCTCGAAAAGCTCGTCGGACGGCCGGTCCTCGGTTTCGCCTATCCCTTCGTCGAGATCACGGAGGGTTTGAAGAAGTGGATCGACCCGAACGCCCTGGCCGCCCGGGGCGGTTACGCCGCGAGTTATTACTTGACGCCCGATTCGGTGCCGGACTGGATGAACATCCCCAGCCAGGCCACGATGACGAACTACACCTACGACAACTACAAGTTCTGGGTGGACCGGGATCTCGAACTCGGGGCTTGGACCGTGCTCATGATCCACGCCATCGAGGGTTCCAACATGTGGCAACCCGTCCCGAAGGACATCTACCTGAAGTTCCTGGACTACCTGGCCAGGAAGCGCAAGGACCTCTGGATCGCGCCCTTCTCCGAGGTGGGAGCCTACTGGAAGGCCCAGAAGGCGATGGAGTCGGCCTCCTTCACGAAGGAGGGCGCAAGGGTCGGTTTTCGCTGGATGAAGCCCGATCCCTTCCCGAAGGGCGTGGTCCTGAAGGTGCGGGTGCCCAGGGGTGTGAAGGCGGTCCAGGGCGGGCGGTCTCTCAAGCCGCTGTCCGGCGACACCTATCCCGTGGATTTCGACGCCGAAGAGCTTGTTCTCGAGGGTTCCACCTGGGAGCCGGGAGACGAGATCCCTCCTCCCCCGGAATCCTGAGTCGTCATCGGGTCGGCATGCCATCGCCTCTTTTCTTTGCTAGAATCCTCCGATGATGCGCTCTCAATGCGATCACTTCCGATCCGGGTCCCTCCTGCTTGCGGTCGTTCTCGGTCTCCTCTCGACCCCGGTTTTCGCCCTGACAGCCGACCGGGGACGTCCCTTCGGAGCAGGGGAGATTCTCGGTTTCCCGGGAGCCGATTATTTCGCGGGAGACCTGTCCCATGAATTGCGGGTCCTGGATCCGCTTCTCGCGCGGGATCCGTTCCAAGGTTGGTCGTCCTATGTGCTGGCGCGCGCGAATCCCTTCTCCTTCGCGCCGGGTTCTCTGTTCTTTGAGGGATTGGCCTGCCCTCTTCCCGCAATGGCATTGGAAGGGATCCTTCCCTCGGGAGCTGGAACCGTGGAGGCCCATGATTTCCCGGCCTCCGCCTGGTGGGGTCCCTCCGCGGCAGGGGGTGTGATCCATCTGAGGGCCCCGCTCTTCGATCCGGACACGCCTTTTATTGCCGGTGGGTGGGCCGGCGTGCCGCATCGCGCGGGGGCTCATGTCCGATTCCCGGGTGACCTGGGCACTCTGGCGGGATCCTTCCGCATGAAGGATGACCGGCGGGACGGGGAAGTCGATGCCTGGACGGTGACCGGCCGATGCCGTCGCGACTGGAAGGGCGATACCCGGCTGGCCGGAGGGGCATTGGACTTGAAGACCCTTTCGGGCGCGAGGTGGACATCCCTGTACGGCGAGGTCCGGAGCGGTGTGGGGCACTTCAACGAATGGTCCCTGAAGCCCTATGCGCAAAGGGCTGTTGATTCCGCGATCGAGGCGCGGCAGGCCGGGGTCGAAGCACGGACCCTTTTCAACATGGCCGGGTTCGTCGAGAGCCAGCTGGCGACGGGCGTCGAGAGGACCCTTTGGGAGGGAAAGGATGCCGCGCCGGCCCGGACGAGGGGGTTCGTCCAGAACACGGAATCGTTCGATGCGCTGGGTATCGTGATGGGGGACCTGGCGTTGCGGGGCGATTTCGAGACGCGAGAGGCGCCGCGTTATTCCCTGGCCGCCGGATTGCAGGGCCATTACGGAGCCCTGGGATTCCATGCGGGTTCCGAACGGTCGGAGGGCGGCGGGGAACCGTCCCATTTCCGGCAGGATCGCGTGGGTCTCCGGTACCTGCCGGGTGATTCCCTGGATGCGGGTATCCATTACGCTACCGGTATCGCACCGTGGATCGGGGGGTTCCATGGACCCGCCGTCCACGTTGACCTTTCCATGAGCGCCTCTTTCATTCCCCGCGCTCGCCGACTGGTCGTGAGGACCGAGTGCCAGACCCTCCTGACATCCCTCGCAGCCCGGCGCAATGAGGTGGCCGGCGGATTGGAATTGACCCTGGACACGAAAACACGGCTCGATTTCCGCGAGAAGGCGGTCGAGGGTGAACGGCCATCCTGGGAGGCCGCCGCCGAACAGCTCCTGGCGGGTGGTTTGTTTGCCGAGGGCCGGTTTACCCGCATGAGGGATACCTTCGATTCGAGGGTCTGGACGGCCGGTGTTCGTTACGAGTGGTAGCGAACCGGATGAGGGATGAGGGGACTTCCTTTGTATTAGGCGGTTTTCCGCATTCTGCGAAGCACTGCGTTTTCGCGCCGGATCGAAATCTGGCGTTGCTCGAGGCTTTCTTGACCCTCTGGGGCGGGAGTGATAGGTTGGTGAAATCATGAAGACCCGCATATCCATTCTCCTGGCGGCTTGTCTCTTCGCCGGGCCCGTCCTTGCCGCCAGCCCGGGTACCAGTGGCGCGGACATCCTCAAAAGCCCGCCCGGAGTGAGGCCTGCGGCTCTATCGGGTGCCTATTCCGCGTTTGGAGACGACGTGTACGTCATGGGCTATAACCCGGCCGGGTTGGCCCGCGTTGCGAAATACAGTTTGGGCCTGGATCACGTCACGGGTTACGCCGAGGTCCAGACGCAGTCCCTCAGTTTGGCGGTCCCCACCCAGCGCTTCGGCATGATCGGCGTCCAGGCCGTTTACCGGCATCTTCCCGAGATCAGCAACGAGTTGGCCACGGATCCTCCCGTCAAGGCCTATGACATGGTTTTGGCGTTCTGCAACAGCCGCCAGTGGGGCAAGGTTGCCGTGGGAGGAACCTTCAAGACGCTCTTGTTGAAGCTGGCGGAGAAGCACGCCTTCACGAACGCTTTCGACATCGGAGTGAAGTTACAGGTCGCCGGAACCGACCTGGCCGCTGTTGTTCAAAACGCGGGACCGGCGGTCCGTTTCGAACCCGACCCGCAGGGCAAGGATCCCCTGCCGCTCCTTTTCCGGGTCGGCGCGGCGCGTCCGCTCGTCGTGCGCAGTACGTCCACGTTGTTGTGCAGTCTGGAAGGGTTGCATGATCGCGACGAGGGTTTCAAGGTTTCCCTGGGGACCGAGTATTGGCACAAGAGCCTGGTCGCCTTGCGGGGCGGGTATCTCTGGGGAAGTTCGGAATCCCTTTCTCGCGGCTTCTCGATGGGAGCGGGATTGCGGCACAGTCTCGGCCGGCTGGAATACGAGATCGGTTACGCCTGGAAACCATCCCGGGTCCAGAGCGATTTCACCTTGAACAGTCATCTCTTCGGTCTTCTCTTTTGGTATTAGGACCCCCTTCCGGCGAATACATCACGAAGTCGTGAGGAACCCCAACGGCACCCCCGCAAACGAGGTTGAATCCGGCGCGCCTCTTTCCTGCGGCACGCGATAAATCCCTTATCTATAGGTGTTATCTTCGCGTCTTCGTGCCTGGATGGATTACCGGGACTCTCTCGCGTGTTCCGCGAAAAGCCTTGACAATACTGGGGGCCGATAATAAACTTGCGGTCTTTCGCGGACCCCAGGGTCCCTTGTGGAGGAGAGTTCATGTACGCAGTCATCCAGGCATCCGGACGCCAATATCGCGTGGCCGAGGGGGACGTTATCGTTCTCCAACGTCAGGCCGGCAAAGCGGGGGATTCCATCGAATTCCCGAAGGTCCTCCTGGTCGGCAACGACGGGAATGTCCGGGCGGGAGAGTCCGTGAAGACCGCCAAGGTCACCGGCAAGATCCTGTCCCAGTCAAGCGGCCGGAAAGTGCGCGTCTATCGTTTCCGCAAGCACAAGAACACCCAGAAGACCGTTGGGCATCGTCCCAAGGTCACGCGGGTATCCATCGAGAAGATCGAGGCCTGATCACAAGGAAGGGTTCGAGTCATGGGTCAACATAAGGCGGGCGGCAGTTCCAAGAACGGGCGTGACAGCAACGGGCAAAGGCTCGGCATCAAGGCGTTCGGCGGGAATTTCGTGACGGCGGGCAGCATCCTCATCCGTCAGCGGGGGCGTCGTTACAAGCCCGGGGTGAATGTCGGGGTGGGCCGGGATGACACCTTGTACGCGAAGGTATCCGGCCAGGTGCAGTTCCGGGAGGTCCGGAACGGCTCGAAGACCGTGAGCGTCCAGGCGGCCGCTTCCTGATCGCCTGAGAAAGCGCAAGACCACCAGCCCCGCCCTTGGTTCAAGGGCGGGGCTTTTTTGTTTTCAGAGGCGATGACAAGGAAGATTCAAGGCCGACGCGAGGGCGTGAAGTCAATCGCACGATTTGAAAGTCGGGCAACCCCATGGTGTGCGCGGAAAAGCGGGTGCTTCATCTGTGTTCATCCCATCCATCGGTGGCTAAAATGTCCGTGTCGCAATCCGGGAGGGGTGGAGCGTGCTGATCGACGAGGCGAAGATCACGGTGGAGGCCGGGAACGGCGGGAACGGCTGCATGAGTTTCCGCCGCGAGAAGTACATTCCGCGCGGCGGCCCCAATGGCGGTGACGGCGGCCGCGGCGGCGACGTCCGGTTGGAAGCCCGTTCGGACGTGCAGACCCTGGTGGACCTCCTGTACCAGCCCCAATACCGCGCCCGGCACGGGGAGCACGGCAAGGGGAAGAACATGCATGGCCGTGACGCCGAAGCCGTTGTCGTGCGCGTGCCGGTTGGGACCCGCGTGTTCGATGCGGACGGGACGCTCCTGGCGGACCTGGACCACGAGGGCGCCCTCTTCACGCCTGTGAAGGGCGGCCGCGGTGGAAGGGGGAACGCCTCTTTCACCACCTCCACACGGCAGGCGCCCCGCTTGGCCGAGAAGGGCGAGCCGGGCGAGAAGAAGGAACTTCGACTGGAATTGAGCCTTCTTGCCGACGTGGGCATCGTCGGGTATCCGAACGCGGGGAAATCCACGCTCCTTTCCCGCGTGACCCACGCGAGGCCGAAGATCGCTGATTATCCCTTCACCACGCTGGTGCCCCAGCTGGGCGTCGTCAAACTCACGGACGGACGGAGTTTCGTGCTGGCGGACGTGCCCGGTCTCATCGAAGGCGCCCATCTCGGGAAGGGGCTCGGGATCCGTTTCCTGCGTCACCTGGAGCGGACCCGCCTGCTCCTGCACCTGGTCGAACTCCCCGAGGCGGGAGACCTCCGGGAGTTGGGAAAACGGGTGAAGACCATCCGGCGCGAGTTGGAAGCGCATCACTCGAGGTTAGCCCGACTTCCTCAGGTTCTCGTCCTGAGCAAGGTGGACGCATTCCCGGATCGCCGGAAGCTCGGGGGGTGGATCCGTAAACTGTCCCCTAAATGGGGTAGAATATGCGTGATCTCCGCTGTGACGGGGGAAGGCATTCCGGAACTCATGGAAGCCGCTTGGGCCGGCTTGAAGCGGGCGGATGCTGCGCCTCCGGAAGCTGAAACCGTCCATCCGGGGGAAACGCATTACCGGGCATCGCGCCGCTTCACGGTGAAGATGGTGGACGGGGACGTGCGCGTCGATGGGGCCGAGATCCGCAAGTGGGTCGCCATGACCGATCTGGAGAGCCGGGACGCCCTGGAACGCTTCCATAAGATCCTCACCCGGATGGGTGTGACGAGGGAGCTCAAGCGTCTTGGCGTGAGGGAGGGCGACACCGTGTTCTGCGGGGACGTGGAGATGACGTATCGCGAGGAAAGGGGGCGGCAGAGATGAACCGGAAACGACTGGAATCACTCGGCCGCGTCCGTCGCGTGGTCATCAAGGTGGGCAGCAGTCTCCTGGCCGGGGATCGTGCCGCCGGGGTCCAGACCGGATTCATCCAGGGTTTGGCGCGGCAAATCCGGACCCTTTCGGGACAGGGGCGTCAATGTCTCGTGGTGACATCGGGAGCCATCGCCTTCGGCCTGCAGGAGTTGGGATGGGACAAGCGCCCGAAGGAGATCCCCAAGCTCCAGGCGCTTGCGGCCGTCGGGCAGAGTTCCCTGATGAAGGCCTACGTGACGGCTTTCGCCCGCCGCAGGATGAAGGTGGCCCAGGTCCTCCTGACCCAGGACGACCTCTCGGATCGACAGAGGTATTCCAACGCCCGGAACACGCTGGAGGAGCTCTTCGGCGAGGGGATCGTACCCGTCGTGAACGAGAACGACACGGTCGTGGTGCAGGAGATCCGGTTCGGCGACAATGACACCCTCGCATCCCTGGTGGCCCATCTCGTGGAAGCGGACCTCCTGGTGCTCCTGACGGATACGGAGGGGCTTTACCGCGAGGACCCGAAGGTGCGTCCTGACGCGGACCTCATCCGGGACGTTGTCCAGTGGGATCCGGCTTTCGAACAGGGGGCCGGTCGTTCGGGCTCCATGGTGGGCACGGGAGGCATGGTCACCAAGGTGAAGGCGGCCAAACGGATGATGCAGTCCGGTGTCCCGATGGTCATCGCTCCGGGACGGGTGACCGACTCGGTCCTTCGCCTCTTCAAGGGGGAACCGCTGGGCACGTTCTTCCATCCGGGTGGACGGCGGATGAAGAGCAGGAAGCGGTGGTTGTCCTGGGCGGTCAAGCCCCGCGGCGAGATCGTCGTGGATGAGGGTGCCCGCAAGGCGCTATTGGAGAGGAACACGAGTCTCCTTCCCGGGGGCGTGAAGCACCTGACGGGTCATTGGTCCGCGGGGGACGTCGTCCGGATCGTGGGTCCGGACGGCAGGGGGATCGCGAAAGGTGTGGCCGGCCTCTCCTCGCAGGAACTGGATCAGGTGAAGGGGAAGCGGACCGCGGAGGTGCCGAAGATCCTGGGTTACAATGTGCCGGAGGAAGTGGTGCACCGGGACGACCTGGTGCGCATGGAGGAACCATGAACGTCAAGGAAGATGTGATCCGCCAGTTGAAGGCCGCGAAGGAGGCCTCGAGGATCCTCGCCCAGACTCCGACGGGCCTGAAGGACAAGGCCCTTGCGGCCATGAGCCGCCGGTTGAGGGCTGCGGCCGGCGTGATCCTGGAAGCCAACGGGAAGGATGTGGCAAACGCGAAGGCCGCGGGTCTCCCGGCCCCGCTTGTCGCTCGCTTGACACTCGATGAGAAGAAACTGGAGGGCATGGCGCAAGGGGTGGATCTGGTGGCCTCCCTGCCGGATCCGGTGGGCCAGGTTCCGGCCATGTGGCAACGACCCAACGGGCTCGTCATCGGTCGGAAAAGGGTGCCGCTCGGGGTCGTGGCCATGATCTACGAGTCCCGCCCGAACGTGACCTCCGATGTGGCGGCCCTGGCCCTGAAGTCGGGCAATGCGGCGGTCCTGAGGGGCGGGGAGGAGGCCTACGAGACCAACATCGCCGTGGTCCGCGAATTGAAGGAGGCCGTGAAGGAGTGCGGCCTTCCGGCCGATTCCGTCCAGTTCATCGAGACCCTGGATCGCGCGGCCGTCACCCATCTCCTGGAGGCCACGGGTCTTGTGGACGTCGTGATCCCCCGGGGAGGCGAGAACCTCATCCGGCTGGTGGTGGAGAAGGCGCGCGTTCCGGTCATTTTCCAGACGAAAGGCGTGTGCCATACCTTCGTGGACGAGTCGGCCGACCTGGATATGGCCTCGTGCATCGCCGTCAACGCCAAGGTCTCCAATCCGGCGGTCTGCAACGCCATGGAATGCCTCCTGGTGCACGAGAAGGTGGCGGAAAGGTTCCTTCCGAAGGTGGCCGCAGGGCTCGCGAAAGCCGGCGTGGAGATTCGCGGTGACGAGACGGTTTGCCGGATCCTCCCCTCCGCGGTTCGCGCGAAGGAGGACGATTACGGGCGGGAATTCCTGGCGCTCATCCTGGCCGTGAAGGTCGTGAGGGATATCGACGGGGCCTTGGACCATATCCGGAAGTACGGTTCCAACCATTCCGAAAGCATCGTCACGAACGGTTATGCCAACGCCCAGCGGTTCCTCCAGGAGGTCGATGCGGCCTGCGTGTACGTGAACGCATCGACACGTTTCACGGACGGATCGGAATTCGGCTTCGGGGCGGAGGTCGGCATCAGCACCCAGAAGCTCCATGTCCGGGGTCCCATGGGACTCGAGGAACTAACGACCGTCAAATACGTCATCTATGGTTCCGGGCAGGTTCGCTGAGTCCGAGGAGCGGCCCTATTTGTCGAGACGGTAAATAATCCGGCAATTAGGGCCTGCTATCGGTTAAAATATTTGATAACGCTCTCGACAGGGTCACGGGATGCAGAAAAAGAACTATTACGAGATATTCCGGCTGTATCCGCCCATCGATCCCGCGCATCTTCAGGACGCGTACAAGCAGTTGATCTTCGAGCATCACCCGGACCGGAACCCGGACCGGGTGGATTGGGCCATCGAGAAGACGATGGAGATCGTCGAGGCCTACAATGTCCTGAGCGATCCAGCCCGGCGTGACATCTACAATTTCGAGATTCGCGTCGATATCCATCGCGCGCCGGGTGAGAACCACGGGATGAAGAAGTCCCTTCTCAAGATGGGGAAGAGCCGGGAGGAGATCGAGGGCGAGGCCCATTTTGCGAAGGGTGTCGGGTACTTCGAGGAACGTGATACCTGGAACCAGGCGCTCCATGAATGGGGCCAGGCCTTGAAGTGCCTTCCCGGTCTTGCCAACGCTTATTACAACATGGGTGTCCTCTTCGGTTACCAGGGAAATTTCAAGGATTCCATGGCCGCCTTGAACCAGGCGCTCAAGCTCAACCCGGCGGATGCCGAGGCGAAGAAGGCCAAGAACATGGTCATGGGTTACGTGTACGGGAAGAAGGTCGAGTGATGGCGGACAAAGAACAGGGGCTCGTCGTCGGCATTGACCTGGGCACCACGTATTCCTGCGTGGCGTTCATGAACAGCGGGGAACCCCAGGTGATCCCCAATCTCGACGGTCACCGCACGACTCCCTCCATCGTGGCCCTGACCGCCGAAGGGAACTGGCTGGTCGGTTATGATGCCCTGCATCAGGCCGTGACCATCCCGCCGGCACCGTTTCCTCCATCAAGCGATTCATCGGCCTCAAATGCGAGGACCCGTCCGTCCAGATCGACCAGAAACTGGTGCCCTACCCGATCGAGGCTTCGCCGAACCAGGAGATCCGGGTGAGACTGGGCAACGAGCTCAAATCTCCCGAGGAGATCTCCGCCATCATCCTCCAGAAGATCAAACAGGACGTCGAGTCCAAGATGGGGGACAAGGTGACCCATGCAGTCATCACCGTTCCCGCGTATTTCAACGATAGCCAGCGCCAGGGGACCAAGGATGCCGGTCGGATCGCCGGGTTGGAGGTCCTGCGGATCATCAATGAACCCACGGCGGCCGCGCTGGCTTACGATCTGGACACCAAACGCAATCAGAAACTGGTGGTCTACGACCTGGGCGGCGGCACCTTCGACGTGACGGTTCTCGAACTCCTGAACGGGTTGTATCGCGTCCTTTCCACGAGCGGGGACACGCACCTGGGAGGGAACGACTTCGACCAGGCCATCATGGAGTGGGCCATGGCCCGGTTCACTTCCGAGACGGGTTTGGATCTGCGACAGGATCCAGTGGCCCTCCAACGGCTCCGGGAGGCCGCCGAGAAGGCGAAGTGTGACCTTTCGACCGTGGAGGAAGCGGAGATCAACCTGCCCTTCATCCTCCAGGGGCCCGCGGGTCCGGTCCATCTTTCTTTCAAGATCAACCGGAAGGAGTACGAGGAACTGGTCCAACCCCTCGTGGACAGGACCCTGGACCCCTGCAAGAAGGCGCTCAAGGATGCCGGACTGCCCCAATCCGAGGTGCAGGAGGTCATCCTCGTGGGTGGCATGACGCGGATGCCCAAGGTCCGGGAGACCGTCAAGCGTTTTTTCAGCAAGGAACCTAACACGAAGGTCGATCCCGACGAGGCGGTCGCCAAGGGCGCCGCCATCCAGGCCGGCATCATCACAGGGGCGGTGCGCGATGCTCTCCTGCTGGATGTGACGCCTCTTTCACTCGGGGTCGAGACCATGGGAGGCGCCTTCAGCGTCATCATCCCGCGCAACACGACGGTTCCCACGAAACTCTGCAAGCTCTACACCACCGTCAAGGACGGCCAGACGTCCGTGAACGTCAAGGTCCTCCAGGGTGAATCCAAAGTGGCCCACCAGAACCGAACGCTGGGTTTCTTCTCCTTCACGGGGCTTCCCTCCGGGATCGCCGGTTCCGCGCAGATCGAGGTGACCTTCGCGATCGACGCCAACGGCATCGTGCATGTCACGGCCAAGGATGTGGGCACCGGAAAACAGCACCAGATGAAGGTTTCTGCGACCAGCGGGCTCACGAAGGATGAAGTCGAAAAACTGGCCCAGAGCGCGAAATCGCGGGTTATCTCGTCCCTGCCCAAGGCCGCCCCGGTTCCCGCTTCGGCTCCGGCCGCCAAACCCGCCGCTTCGAAGGCTCCGGTCGTCCCGGCGCCGTCGGTAACGCCTTCCGTGCCGGCCTCCGCCCTTCCCACGCCGGCCGTGCCGTCCGGTACTCAGGGCGGCGACTCGGAAGAATTCCTGACGGGCGACATGATCGACCTTCTCATCAACCCGCCCGATCCAAAGGGCGGGTGATCGTGAACGCGATCGCCCTGTTCGGCGGAAGTTTCAACCCCATCCATAACGGCCATCTTCTCGTGGCCGAGGAGATCCGGACGAAGTATAACCTGGACAAGGTTGTTTTCATTCCGGCCTTTCAATCGCCGCACAAGGACGGCACGGACCTGGCCAGCCCCGACCAGCGGCTCATCATGACGCATCTGGGTACGGTGAACAATCCCTGTTTCGAGGTCTCCCCGGTGGAATTGGAAAGGGGCGGCAGGTCCTATACGATCGACACGGTCCGGCATTTCCGGCACCTGTACGGCGAAGGAATCCAACTGCATTTCATCGTCGGCGCCGACACCTTGATGGAGCTCGCCACGTGGAAGAACATCGACGAGATCCTGGAGATGTGCCGTTTCATCGCCGTTCAGCGACCGGGGTACGATGTCTCGAAGATCCTGAACTACCGTTTCATCACTTCCGGAGGGGAGGGTCTCTCCGGGGATCTCTTTGAAAGGATCACGGTCGAAGACGTGGCCCGAATGGATGTGAGTTCGTCCCTCGTGAGGCAGAGGGTTCGCGAGTGGAAGAGCATCAAATACCTCGTTCCGGAGCCGGTCGAGCAGTACATCCACAACCAGCAGTTGTACCTGTAGCAGGATGCAGGATACGTCCCCTGTAGGGGACGCATCCGTGTCTAGTGCGAATCTCGCCACCGGAAAAATCAGCGATTCTTCGCTCGTTTCGCCATCCCGTGGCTGCAGACAGGGTGCCGAAAAAGTGTTTGCGGCACACCGATAGGGGGACCATGAACCTGATTAACTACATGGAGGAGGCGACCTGCACGGTCCTGGGTCAGATGCTCCAGGATCCGGCCTATGCGGCTCTTCGGGACGACGAGAAAGCCAAGATGGATGTCCTGGCCATCGCGTTGAATCACCTGCCACCCCGCTATTTCGTGACCGACAAGGGACATACGTTCTCGAAGGCCCAGGAATTGCGGGTCCAGTTCAAGACCGATATCCTGGTGGAACTCACCAAGGCTATCCAGACCGTCATGAGTCATCCCCGTTGAGCGAGGCGAACTCGGAGGACGCGATCCAGGCATTGACATGTTCCGTTCTGGATGCCCTGGAAGGCCGGAAGGCCTTGGACATCAGGGTCTTGGACCTGCGCAAGGTGGCTTCCTATACCGATCTCCTGGTCGTCTGCAGCGGGACCTCCTCCACCCACGTCCAGGCGCTTGTCGACAGTGTGGAAGAACATGCCGGGGAAAAACCGGTCTATATCAACCGTTCTCCGGACGACAGCTGGTGGGTGCTGGATTTCATCGATGTGGTGGTCCATGTCTTTCGCGAGGATATGAGGCCTCGTTATGACCTGGAGGGTATCTGGGCGGACGCTCAGGAATGGGACCGGGCTTTCGTCTGAATGCGGGTTGACCCATGGTCGCGAACGGCCGTTTCGGAGACGGCATGTTTCCCGGTCTGCCGATCCGCGACGGGTAGGATCCGCGAATCGGGGTCGCTCTATATTTTCTCGAGGATCCTCTTCAACCGGTTA
>CAZGWJ010000002.1:0-92698 GCA_964529445.1 uncultured bacterium | reverse complement strand
CCGTGAGCGTCGGGGTCGGACTGCGCGTAACGGTCGCGGTGGCCGTGTTCGTGACGGTCAACGTCGACGTCCGCGTGACCGTAGACGTGGCCGTGCGGGTCGCCGTGTTCGTGAGGGTCGGGGTGGAGGTCCGCGTTGCGGTGACGGTAGCCGTGAAGGTGGGCGTGTTCGTGCGGGTGAAGGTGGCGGTCGGGGTCGAGGGCGTGAAGGTGGCCGTACAACCGCCCAGGGCCTGCACTTCGAGGGCGGAGAACGTGACGTTGTTGACCGAGGAGGTCCCCACGATCGTGATCGCGCCCGCAGGAGCCGAGACGGTCACCGTGCGGTCGTAGGCGGTGTAGCGGGCTCCCGCGGCCTCCACGAGGTCCAGGTTCGTGATGACGGCGGTCCCGTTCACCGCGACGCTGAAGACGCGCTCCCCTGCGATCTGCCAATACTGCTCGGCAAACTTGAACGTCAGCCGGTATGACCCGTTGGGCACGTCGAAGCGGTACGTGACGGGGCTCCCGTCGGGGCTGGCGTAACGCTCGGTCTGGTACAGGGCGTCATCCGTGGTGTTGGCGATGGGATTGGTGATCGTGGCCGAGGCGGAGGTCCCCGCGAGATAACCCCAGGATCCGGCCGAATAGGTCTTGTCGGCCGCCCAGGTCACGCCACCCCCCGCCACGGTCAGGGGCCCGCCACAGTTCACGCGCTGGACATAGGACGCGCAGGGGTCCAGGGTGAAGGTGGGCGTGGCCGTCGCCGTGTTCGTAGGTGACAGGGTCCGGGTGAAGGTGTTGGTGATCGTGCG
Source organism: uncultured bacterium (assembly GCA_964529445.1). Classification (GTDB taxonomy): domain Bacteria; phylum Oederibacteriota; class Muellerivitia; order Muellerivitales; family Muellerivitaceae; genus CAZGWJ01. Next base: position 91,905 of record CAZGWJ010000002.1, on the reverse strand, counting down.
CGTGAGGGTCACGGTGGGCGTGTTCGTGATGGTGGGGGTGGTGGTCGGACTGAGGGTCCACGTGTTCGTGCGGGTGTAGGTGGCGGTGGCGGCGGTCCCGGTCCGGGTGGGCGTGGGCGAACAGAGCGTGCTCATGTCGAGGATCTCGATGGCCGAGATCTTGGGCTGGTCCGCGCTGCCCACGGAGCACACCACGTTCAGCACGCCGTCCGAGACGGTCGTCATGAAGACCTTCTCGTCGGCCGTGAACCGGGCCCCCACGGAAGCGATGATGTCGTAATTCGCAAGGACCGGCTCCCCCTCGACGACCACATTGAAGACCCTCTGGCCGGCAATGGTGAAGTTGTAGATCTCGGCGAAGAGCAGGCGTACGCGGTAGGTGCCGTTCGTCACGGTAAAGCGGTATTCCAGGGTCGTGCCGTAACTGCCGTGCCGGTACAGGATGTCGTCGTTGGTGCCGAGGATGTCGTTCGTGACGTAGCCCTCCGCGCCCGTGCGGTTCACGTAGCCCCAGGAGGAGACCGTGTAGGGCTGGTCGGCCGACCAGGAGCGTGCCGAGGAATCGGTGGTGATGGTGGTGGCCCCGCAGTTCACCCGGTACAGGGACGTGGCGCAGGGGTTCAGGGTGGCCGTGGGGGTCGGGGTCCGGGTGATGGTCGGCGTGTTCGTGATGGTCGGGGTGCGGGTGGGCGTGCAGGTCTGGCTTCCGCATTGGGGCACCATGATGTCGAGGGCGTGCTTCACGGCCCAGAGGGTGCTGGCCCTCATGTAATAGAAGGCGCGGGGGCTTCCCAGTCCCGTGCGATAACCCTCCGGCGTGCGGAACCACCATTGGGCCCCCGAATTGCCCCAGATCATGTTGTACATGGTCTGCCCGACGGAGACGGCCTGGCTTAAAAGCCCCTGGTGCACCATGCCCGCGATGACGCCCCAGGTGGTCCCCACCCACGCCTCCTGCGTCTGGGGGGTGGAGGTGTCGATCGTCCCGTTCGCGTGCATGACGTTCACGATGCCGTGGGTGCCGGAGTCGAACTTCAGGAAGTTGTTGTCATAGACCTTCTGGTAGGACGACTGGGCGTTGGCGTCGGAAACCACTCCACCGAGGTTGCAGGCCTTCGAATACCACTGCCCGCACATCTGGTCGCTCATGATGCGGGTGGGCTCGGAACTGCCCGTATCGATGTTGTAGTAGCCGCCGGAGGAGTTCCACAACTGCGAGTCGAAGCTGGCCCGCGCCTGGTCGTACCAGGCCTGGTACGTCGTGGCCATGGAATTGTTGCCCAAGGCCAGCGCGATCTGCTTGGAGGCCTGGCAGGCCGCCAGGAAGAGTCCGCCGCAATAGGCCGTATCTCCGGTCAAATCCATGTCGTCGTAGGTCTGGTCGATGCCGGTGGAGTTGGGGAGCCCGTCCCCGTCCGAGTCCTGGCTCTTCACCTTGGCCATGGCGGTTGTCACCGGACGCCAGCAGTAGTTCAGGAAGGTGGTGTCGGAGGAGCCCGTCCAAAGGTAGTCCCGCCACACCATGAGGGCCAGTTTGGAGTTGAGGTCCTTCCACTGGGTCGAGTCGCGGTACGTGTAGGCGTTCCAGCGCGTGAAGACGTCGTTGGTGGCTCCGAAATCGTGGGCTGTGGTGCCCAGGCCCGCGGGCCGATCGGAGCGGTTGTTCCAGACCGAATCCGAGAACTGACGGACAGCCTGCTTGTCGATGTCCGGCCAAAGCAGGAGGAGGGGCCAGGAACCGTAGAAGCGCACGTCCGAGGTGCCGTAGAAGTCGTAGATGTAGCATTCCAGGTGGGAGAACATGTCCTCGGAGGCATTGTCCGCCTGCCCCGAGGCCGCACCGGCCTCCCAATAGGTCCCGCCCGAGAAATAGAAGTAGAGTTCGTTGAACAGCATGGATTTCAACCAGTCGGGATAGGTTCCATTGGAAAGGATTCCGTTTTGCCAGTTGGCGATCTGGGTCTCCCAGGCCGCGGTGTTGTCGAGCGTCTCCTGTGCGATATCCCAGGCGTTGTCCCCGTTGCGGTCGAAGAACCGTGTGTACTTGCGGTACCACTGGGCCCCGGTGCCCGCCTGGCAACGCGGAATGTCCCAGGAGAGGGCCATGGGGACGGTGACCGCGGCGCCCGCCGCCAGGGTGACCTTGAAGGCGAGGCCGCCGATCGTCTGGGCCCCAGCCGTGTTGTTCAGGAGGCCGTCGGCGTTGAAGTCGGTCGTGAGGTTGGCCACCGAGGTGGAGGACGAGTAGGTCACCGACACTCCCGCAGAGGGCCGGCATCCGAGCGCGAACTCGCCCTGGTTCTCGCCCGTGGGAACACCGGTCCTCGTGAGACGAAGCCCCGTATTGCCGGAGGCCGTGACGGCCGAACAGGTCGTGCCCGAGAAGGTGTTCTGCCAGGTGAGCATGATGGCCACGTCGTAGGACTGGGTGGTGGGGTTGTTGATGACCCAGTTGTACACGCCCGTGGGATAGGAGACGCGCTGGTAGTCGCCGGGCCAGATGGGCGAGAACTGGGTCACGCGCATCTTGCAGGGGAAGTTCGAACCCGTGTAATCGACCCAGGCCCTCGGGAAAAGGGAGTAGTAGGTGGCCTGGCCCGTGCCCATGTTGGAATCGAGCCGACGGGCGGAAGCCGTCCCGGAAGAGGGTTTCTGGTACACGTAGAAGCCGCAGTTGGTGTTGGTCGTGCGGGTGGAAGAGCCGATGTTCAGACGATCGAGGTAGAAATTCCCGGCGAAGGTCCAGGAGATGGTTCCGGCCCCGAACCCGCCGATGGGCGCTCCATCCACGTAGGAGGAGGAAGCCGCGACATCCCGGCTCCACGCCTGCGACGGAATGCCCGTAGCGGCCAAGAGAGGGCGAACTCCCGGTGTAAATAGGAGGGCCGCGATCAGCAGGATCCTGGACTTGCTCATATGGAAACTTCGGCCTTTGAGCCTGTTTTCTGAAATCGATTGCTCGATTCCGCCAAAAAAAGATCCCTCGGTTTCATCCGGGGATCATCAAACCCCATTCGACGGGATAAGACAAAGAGCTCCAGTAAAATATACCGTAATTCGCCGTTTTTGGCCTTCTGACGTCTGTTTTTTGTGGACGGGAGTTTTCACGTTCCAACGACAATGACTATGGCGTTTACCCGTCCCACCGGTTCAAGGAACGGATCTGCTCCATGGTCTTCCGGGCGAAGGGTCTTGTCGCCACCCGAGAATCGGGAAAGCCCAGGGGGGTCATGGCGATGAGTCGGATCCCCGCCGGAACACCGAGCGCGGCCTTGGCCTTTTCCTCATCGAAGTTGCAGACCCAGCAGGTGCCCAACCCCTCGTCCGCCGCGGCGAGCGTCAGGTGGTCGAAGGCGATGGCCAGGTCCACCTCGGCCGCGTTGAATCCGTCGGCACGCTTCCAGGCCTTCGAGGGATCGACGCAACCCGCGATAACGAGGGGAGCCGCGACGAACCAGGGTTTGTCATAGGCGGCCCTCAGGGCCTCCTTCACGGCGGGGTCCGACACGACGATGAGGCGGATAGGTTGGGCATTGGTGGCGCTGGGGGCGATGCGGGCGGCCTCGAGGATGCGGTCCAGTTTCTCCGGCGGGACGGGATCGGGACGATAGCCCCGGATGGAACGGCGCTTTCGGATGACTTCCGTGTATTCCATAAGACCTCCTGAAGCGGCAGGTCACCACGAAGACACGAAGTCAATCAACGCATCATGTCCCTTGGGATATCTTATCCTGATTTCCCCCGGTTCTTCTGACCTTTCTTCCTTCGTGTCTTCGTGCCTTCGTGGTGGGGAGAATCGGTCGTTTCCGAGGCGAAGACCACCTTCCCCCGCAGGACGCACCCGGGCCTGCCCGGGCGGCATTCGCACTTGAGCCGGACGCAGTTCTCGCCGATCTGATGGGGACAGGACCAGCCGCTCACGCCGCCGCTCCGCGGCAGGTAGAAGATGGAAGGTGGAAGTTAGAAGGTTCCTTCCACCGACCCATGAATCTGGTTGTATCTGTGTTCATCCCATCCATCGGTGGCTCAATCCACCTTGCCTTCTTGGCGTAGGCCGAAGGCCCTTGGCGGACTTGGCGGTTCAAGTGTTCGGTTGTTTCCGTATCGGTGTCCATCCCATCCATCGGTGGCTTAACCTGCCTTGCCCTCCTGGCGTTCTTGGCGACTTGGGGTCTTGGGGGTTAAATGTCCGTTTTTCCTTCGGCGCGGGCGGAGGCCTCGTCGGTGTGGAACAGCTTGCGGAACCACAACCGCAGGTCATCCACGTACCCGTAGGCCGCCGGCACCACCAGGAGCGTCAGGAAGAGTGAAGAGACCAACCCGCCGATGATGGCCGTGCCCATCGACTGGCGGAAACGCCCCATCTCGCTCAGGGCCAGGGCCAGGGGCAGCATGCCGGCGATGAGCGCCACGGTGGTCATGAGGATGGGACGCAGACGGATCTTGCCCGCCTCGATGATGGCCTCGGTTCGCGACAGCCCCCTCCTCTGGCCCTGCAGGATATAGTCCACCAGGAGGATCGAGTTTTTGGTGACGAGTCCGTTCAACATGACCAGACCGATCATGCTGAACATGTTGAGGGCCTGCCCCGTGACGGCCAGGGCCACGAAGGCCCCGATCCAGGCCAGAGGCACCGCGATCAGGATGGTGAGGGGCGTGACCGGCGACTCGTAAAGACTGGCCAGCACCAGGAAGGAGAAGAGGATGGAAGCGATGATGGCGATGATGAGGCTCTTGAGAAGGTTGCCCAGTTCCTCGGCTTGTCCGATGTACTCGTAGGTCACGCCTTGGGGCAGTTTCATCGTCTTCATGATCTTGTCGGCTTCCTGCTGGATATTGCCCAGGGCGCCGCCCTTGGCCAGCTGGCCGGAGACCATGATGTAGCGGGATCGGTCCCTTCGGTTGATCTTGGCCGGACCCTCGGTCTTCTTCCCCTCGGCGATGTCGGAAAGCCGGACCAATTGATAGTTCTGGTTCGGGACCCGGATCTTCCGGTACTGGGTTTCCAGGTCCCTCTGGTCCTCCTTCAACCGGACCCGGATGTCGTATTCGTTGCCCGCCTCCCGGAACTTGGCGGGGGTCAGTCCCGCCACCTGGGCCCGCAGCTCCTGGCCCGCGGCGACACCCGACACGCCGTACTCGATCATCCGGTCCGGATCCAGCTTCACCTGGAATTCCGGCATCCCGCCGTCGTTGTTGGTGGAAAGATCGGTCAACCCCTTGATGGAAGCGAACTTCGTCTTGATCTCCTCGGCGAGCGGCGCGAGAACGTCCAGGTCATCGCCGGACAGCACCAGGTTGAAGGGCGCCTCCTCGCCTCCGACAGGACTGATGCTGGCAATCTGGGGCTGCAGTGATTCCTTGTAGGGTTCCAGCTCCTTGCGCAAGGTTTCCTTCATCTGTTCGGTGGTCATCTTTCGTTTCTTGTAATCCACGAGACTGATGAAGAACTGGCCCGAATAGGACTGGCCCGACTGCGGGTCGCCCGCCATCGCCGTGACTCGCATCACCTCCGGGTGGTTTCGGATGATGGAATCCACCTTCAACACGTGCTCGGTCATGGCCTCGATGGAAGTGCCGGGTTTGGCCTTGAGGGTGATTTGGAAGTCGCCGCTGTCCATGTCCGGCATGAAGGTGAAACGAATGAAAGGCAGGGTGGCCAGACTGGCGGCGAAAATCACAAGCGCCCCCACCAACGTGACCAATCGGTGCTTCAAGGTCCATCCGATGGCCTTCTGGTACCAGGCGTTCATCGCGAGCTGGAATTTCTCGAAACCCCACACGATCGATCCGAAAAACCCGTGGCGGATCTTGTCATGTTCGAAATGCTGAGGGGCCCAATAGGCCGAAAGCATGGGTCCCATGGTCATGGCCTCGAAGAGCGACACCAGCATGGCGAAGCAGACGGTGAACCCGAGTTGGCGGAAGAACTGCCCCACCATGCCTTCCAGGAACCCGATGGGTCCGAAAACGGCCAGGACCACGCAGGTCGTGGCGACGACCGCCATGGCCACCTCAAGGGTGCCGTTCAGGGCGGCCTTCTTGGGTTCCTCGCCGTTCTCGATATGACGCCAGATGTTCTCGCGAACGACGATGGCGTCATCCACGAGAAGCCCCACCGAGAGGGAAAGGGCCAGGAGCGTGATGACGTTGATGGTGAACCCCATGGCACCCATGAGCAGGAAGGCCCCCGCCAGGGAAACCGGCAGGGACGAGATGGTGATCACGGTCGTGCGCATGCTGCCCAAGAAGAGCATGACCACGAGCACGGTGAGCGCAATGCCCTCCAGGATGGTCATCTGCACGTCCTTGACGGACATCCTCACACCTTTGGAGGTGTCGTACACGTTGGTGATCTTGAAGGCGTTGGGTCCTTCCGCGTATTCCTTGTTCAGTTTCTCGATCTCCCGGTTCATGCCGTCCACGACCTTGAGGGTGTTGGTCTTGGACTGCTTGAACGCGATGAGGTAGAGGGCCGGCTTGCCGTTGACGAAACCGTTGAAGGTGACATCCTTGACGGAATCCTGGACCGTCCCCAGCTTCTCGACCGGCACCGCCACGTCGCTCCCGATGAAGTTCACGACCGTCTTCCGGATCCGATCCAGATCCCGGTATTCCCCGAGCGAGCGGAAAGTCAAGGAAGTGCCCTTCTTGTCGAACTTGCCGATGGGGATGTTCTGGCTGTTCGAGCCGATCTTGCCCGCCACCATGCCGGCCGTGACTCGTGAGGCGTTCAAGCGGTCCCGGTCGAGATCCACCTGGATCTCCCGCTGGGCTCCACCGTACACCTCAACCAGAGCCATGCCCGGCACCCGCGACAAGCGGGCCTTGGGGATCTCCTTGGCCAGGTCGTTGGCCTTCGCGGGAGACAAGTTGCACTCGAAAGAGAGGATGCCGATGGGCATGTCGGCCGGATCGAATCTCCGGATGATGGGGGTCTGGACGTCATCGGGCAGGTAGGATTCGACAAGGCCCATCCGGTCGCGAACCCTCTGTTCCGCCTCCTTCGAATTCGTTTCCATGGTGAATTCGCAAAGCACCATGGAGAAACTGTCCTGGCTGACAGAGGTCACCTTCTTCATGCCTTCCAGCGTCGACAACTGGTCCTCGATGGGTTTCGAAACCATGGTCTCGACCTCTTCGGGACCTGCACCTTCATAGGTGGTCATCACGACGACATAGGGGAAATTGACGTCCGGCAACTCGTCCACGCCCAGGCTCTGGTAGGACAAAACGCCCAGGATGACGATCAAGGCGATCAAGCAACTGACAAAGACCGGTCGTTCGATGGAAAGTTTGGGCAGGTTCACGGGCGACCTCCCTCGGACTTGCCGCGATAGGCCCGCTGGGCGGACAGGAAACGCTCACCCTCGGCCCAGACCGAGAGCTTCTCGAGGAGAAGCCCCAGGCGGTTGAGCCGGGCCTCGGAATAATCCGTTTCGAACGACTGGAGTTGGAACTGGGTGGTGCGTCCCTCGGTCAGTCGCTGGCGCTCCATCTCGGCCTTTTCCTTCTGGATCCTCACGATGGCCTCCATCATCCCGAGCCGGCGGTTCACGTCCGCGAGATGGTCGTTCAGGCGTTTCCAGTCCTGGTCCACCTCGAGCCGCTTGGCCTGGATGTCCGAAAGCGACCCCTGGTAATTCTTCTCGTACCCTTCCGCGGCCTTGGCGGCCGTCGGGATGTCGAGGGGGATGACGGCCTGCACACCGAACACATAGGTGGGGCGGTCGAAATCCAGGGCCTCGGAGTGGGCCGGTGGGAATCTTGAATCCTGTCCGTTGCCCGTCACCTGAGCGTAGGCTTTCACGTCCGGCCAGGCGTTGGCCGTGGCATCCTTCCAAGCCGCGCGGGCGGCCCGGGCCTGCGCCTCCGCGGCTTTCAGGTCGAACCGCGTAGGCGTCTCCTTCGGCCAGTCGAACGCAAGCCCCGAGACCAGGGCCTCCACATCCAGCAGTTCATCGGGCACCTCATCGGAGGCGACGCCCCTCAGGCGGTTGAAGTCGAGCCTCGCATCGCGTTCCTTCTCCACGGCCGCCTGGAGTTCCAGTTCTCTCACGCGCCGCATGGCGCGTGCCTGGAGCGGCTCGGCATCATCCCCCAGGTTGCGCTTCGCCCGTCGCTCGGCCCAGGCCACCACTTTCGCGGTGCGTTCCAAGGTCTCCTGGCGCGTCTTCACCTCGGCGCGCGCGAGGGCCAGCGCGGCATAACTCATGCGGGCTCCGTAGATCACCTGGTCGCGCCCGGAAAGCGCCGAAAAGGCGCCCGCGTCGATCGAGGAACGCATCTTCTCCATCTGGGCGCGGGTCTGGGAACCGCCGAAATCCTTGAGAAGGGGCACCGAGACGGCCGCCGAGGGCATGGCATCCCAATAGGGGCCCGGGACGAAGGGGCTGCCCTTCACGTCGGTGCGCATCCAGGTGTAGCCGATGGAGGTGTCGGCCCCGAAACTCCATTTCTTGCTGAGCATCGCCCCGTAATGGTCGTTGACGGTCCGGGTCCCGAAGAATTCGGGCAGGGTCTGTTCCTTCCGGTCGTCCGTGCGCTGGCCGTGCGCGATGAGCATGGGCGAGTAGATCAGTTCGGATTGGACCCTCTGCTTGGCCAATCCCTCCGCGGCCGACTGGGCGGACCGGAAAGCCGGCCCCTGGGTCTTCACCTGCAGGAGGTAGTCCTCCATCGCCAAAGTGCCTCCCGAAACGGGAAAAGCCGGCGCCAGGAGGAGCGCCCCGATCGCGGATGCCAAAATGGTCTTCCTCATGGTGTCGTCACACCGCCTTTCGGGATCTGACCCTCCAGAGCCATCTGCCGGATGGCCTCGAGGGTGCGGGAAAACATCTTTGCGAGGAACCGGATGTATCCCTCGTCACCACCGGAGGAGAACTCGCACTTGAGAACGTGGGCGTGCACGAAATGATGTTCCAACGCTCCGAAGAAGGTGAAAACCACGTTGCGCAGGATGGCGGGATCGGTGTCCGGCAGGACCCCCTTTTCGACCCCCATCCTCAGGTAGTTCTCCATCCTCTTCCCGTTCCGGGTCACGTAATGCCGCGTGATGACGGAACTCTTCATTCCCTCGTTCTGGAAGATCCGCATCATCTCCAGCGTGGAGGGCTGGTCGAGGATCTCCATGTATCTCCGACCCACCTCCTCGAGGGTCTTCTCCAGTCCTCCCTCGACCCGTATGCTTTCCACAAAACGATCGTGTTCCTCGAGGGACAGGTTGAAGATGGACTCCAAGATGTTTTCCTTGCCCTTGAAGTAATGGTAGAGGGTGGCCTTCGTCACCCGGCAGGCCTTGGCGATCTGGGCCATGGAAGTCTCCGCCACTCCCTGCGCGGCGAAGAGTTTTCGAGCCGCTATCACAATGCGGTTCCTGTTCTCGGCATGCTTGATGGGGTCAAGGGTCCTCATGGGTTGTATAATCTACCGACCGGTCGGTTAAATGTCAATCATTGACCAGTAAAAATAGCAACCTTCATCTATAAGTGATTTCCCTGTCGTGGCCATCAAGATACATATCATGGCAATATTAAAGATCGCCGGGGGTCGATCGGGCCATTTCATTCAATATAAAAGGCCCCGGTTGACAGCCCCGGGGCCTTGAGTTCCAACGTCACAAAACAACTGCGACTGCTACAACTCACAGCCAACTGCAACTGCGACGACTTCCGCTTCCGTCACTGAAAGAACAGCAACTCGCAGCAAGCATCACAGCCCAACTGGCTCTTCACAACCACTTCGGCGATAGGCCTTCTCGAAGGCCCCCGGGAGGATGACGTCCACTCCCGCGCCTAATCGAATATTAACGCTAAATCCCACCGGGTCAAGGGGGGGACCTCCTTTTTTATCCCATTCATGGGCATAAATCATGCCACTGCGATAAAACCGGTCGTATTGAAAACGGGCCGGTTTGACACGATACTGAACGGCCGTTCGTCCAATGGACCCGATGCATGGAAGGACCGCCCCGTTGAACAGGAAACCCGTCGAACTCCCTGCCTTCCTATTGATCGCCCTGCTCATCGGGGGTTGCGCCTCCAGCCGTGTGCAGGTCGCGGATGAAAAGATCGAGCCTTCCTTGCAGGAGGCCTCCGGGGTCACGACCCGGCAGGTCCTGTCCGCGAAGAATTCCGAAGCCTTGACCCTCTGGGAGGTGTATGCCCTGGCCGTCGACCGGACCGAGCGTCTTCCCCAGCGGGCGGAGGGTCTGGAACAGTCCTATGCCCGTCGCCAGCAGGCCACCGGTTCGATCCTTCCCCGCCTTTCCCTGAGGGGAGGCGCCCAGATCCAGGACGGGGCCGACGACCCCGTGAAATCCCTGGCCGTGAACGCGAGACAACCCCTCCTCACGGGCCTGAATGAGGTCGCGGCCCTGAAGGGCGCCCCGCACGAGATCGATCAGCGCCGGCACGAACTGCGCCACGAGGCGGGACGACTCCTCCTCGACGTGACCCGCGCCTTCTATACCGTCCTCCAGCTCGAGGAAAGCCGCCGCTCCAACGCCGCCATCCGAGAACTCACGGAGAAACAAACCGCCGAACTCCGGCGGCGCGTGAACCTGGGGCGCAGCCGACCCAGCGAGATGCTGACGGTCAAGGCCCAATTGGCCCGCCTGGACGCCCAACTCCTCGACGTGGAGGACCGCCTTTCTCAGCAGCGGGAGACCCTGGCCCTCCTTTCCGGCATCGGGCCCGAACAGGCATTGAAGGAGACCGAGGCGCCCCAAGGCGTGGATTTCCCCCTCTCGCGGGCCGAGGATGAGGCGGAGCACCGCGCGGACGTGGCGGCCGCGAAATCTGCCGTGAAGGTGGCCGAAGCCCAGGTCCTGGCCGCGCAAGGCGGGCATCTGCCTTCCCTTGCACTCGACGGAAACTACTACCTCCACCGTGACGGGACCCTCTCGGACGTGAAATGGGACGCCGGGCTATCCCTGGACCTTCCCCTCTTCTCGGGCGGGTCCGTGAACGGCCGGGTGCGCGAAGCGCAATCCAGGAAACGACAGGCGGAACTCGCCCATTCGACCGTCGTGAGGCAGGCCCGGCAGGAGATCCGGGCAAGTTACCGGTCCCTCGAAGCCGCCCTGAAGGAGGTGGAGGCCTACGACAAGGCCCTGAAGGCGGCGCAGGAGAACTACGACGTGATCGCCCGCGAGTTCCGCCTGAACCTCGTGACGCATCTGGACGTCCTGCGCGCCCTCTCGGACCTGGAGACCGCAAAGGACAACTACCGGCGTGTGAGATACCAGGCCCTGGTGGACCGTATCTGGCTGGGCGTGGCCGTCGGCCGCCTCCCTAAAACAGAAATGCCGCCCTCTTCACCACGAAGTCACGAAGACATGAAGAACGGCAAGCCATGATCCGTCAACCCATCTTCCCTTCGAGACTTCGTGCCTTCGTGGTCAAGGAATCTGAAATGACCCATGGAGCTTTGAAGTTGGGTGCCGTTTCCCATCAAATCCCGTTCCCGCTTTTTTTCGTGACTTCGTGCCTTCGTGGTAAAGGAATCTGAAATGACTTTATCCGACATATCCATCAAGAACCCGGTTTTCGCATGGATGCTGATGTTCGCTCTCATGCTGTTCGGGGCCCTTTCCTTCTCTCGCATGGGGCTTTCGCAGATGCCCGACGTAGACTTCCCGATGGTCAATATCTCCGTCTCCATGGAGGGCGCCTCTCCCGAGATCATGGAATCCGACGTGGCCGACGTCCTCGAGGACGCGGTCATGAGCGTGGAGGGCGTCAAGGAAGTTCGGTCCTCCTGCCGTTTCGGGCGCGCCAACGTGACCGTCGAACTCGACATCGAGCGTGACGTGGACATCGCCCTGCAGGAGATCCAGTCCAAGGTGTCCCAGGCCCAGCGGTCCCTTCCCAAGGACGTGGATCCGCCGGTCATCTCCAAGCAGAATCCCGAGGACCAGCCCATCCTCTGGTTGGCCGTCACCTATCCCGAGGGCGAACGCCGAGCCGTGATGGACCTTTTGAAGAACCGCCTGAAGGACGCCTTCCAGACCATCCCCGGCGTGGCCGAGGTCTTTTTGGGCGGTTACGTGGACCGCAACCTCCGCATCTGGGTGGACGGGGAGCGCCTTGCCGACCGGGAACTCACCGTGGACGACATCCTTAACACCCTTTCCCGTGAGCACATTGAAGTTCCGGCCGGCCGCCTGGAAACCCCCAACCGGGAATACAACATCCGCTTCATGGGCGAGGCACCGGCCGTCGAGGCCTTCAGCGAAATCCCCATCGCCTCCCGAGGAGGATCCCCCCTGTACCGTGTCATGCGCCTCAAGGAGGTGGCCGACATCGAGGACGGCCTCGACGACATCCGGCGCATCGCCCGCACCAACGGGCAATCCGCGGCGGGCATGGGGATCCGCAAGCAGCGCGGCTCCAACGCGGTCGAGGTGGCCAAGAAGGCCAAAACCAGGGCCGAGGAACTCAACCGCGACCTGCCCCCCGGCTACCGCATCCACGTCCGGTTCGATGCCACACAGTTCGTCGAGGAATCCATCCACGAACTCGAATTCACCATCATCCTCTCAGCCCTGCTGACGGCTCTCGTGTGCTGGATCTTCCTGGGCAGTTTCTCCTCCACCATCAACATCCTTCTGGCCATCCCCACTTCCATCCTGGGCACCTTCATCGTTCTTCATTTCGCAGGATTCACCCTCAACACCTTCACCCTCCTGGCGATCTCCCTGGCCATCGGGGTCGTGGTGGATGACGCCATCATGGTGCTGGAGAACATTGTTCGGCACCGGGAGAAGGGGGAAAGCCGCGTGGAGGGGGCCCGCCGGGGCGCCCGGCAGATCACCTTCGCGGCCACCGCCACCACCCTGTCCATCGTGGCCATCTTCCTCCCTGTGGTCTTCATGGAAGGCATCATGGGCAAGTTCTTCTTCCAGTTCGGAGTGGCCATCTCGGCGGCGGTCCTGCTGTCCCTCCTCGAGGCCATCACCCTCACCCCCATGCGCACCTCGCAGTTCCTGGAGGTGGGCGAGGGGGAATCCCGCTTCACGCGCTGGGTCAACGCCCGCTACCGTGAACTGTCCGCTCTCTACGGCCGTGCCCTGCCCTGGTGTCTCGACCACCGCTGGACCGTCATTGGCATCGCGCTTCTCTTCTTCGCCTCCTCCTTCCTCCTGCTGAAGCCCATCCGCAAGGAGTTCTCGCCCGCCCAGGACACCAGCACCCTCATGGTGCGCTTCCAGACCCCCATGGGCAGTTCGTTGGAATACACCGACTCGGTCATGCGCAAGCTGGAGGAGTACTTCTCGGGCAAACCGGAACTCGAGGGTTATTTCATGAACATCGGCGGCTGGGGAGGCGGCGAAGTCAATACCGCCATGGCTTTCGTGACGATGAAACCCCCCGAGAAGCGCCCGCTCTCGAATGAACCCCTCTTCGACCTGCGCCGGAAGCCCGGAGCCAAGCCCGCTTCCTCGAACTCCCCGGGACAAACCCCGCAAACGGCGGACCCGAAGAAGACGGGATCCTCGGGTTCGACGGCCCAAGCGGCCCCAAAAGGCAAATCACCCGAGACGGGCAAACCTTCGGCTTCGGGAAACACATGGGTCGCTTCCGCGAAACCCGCGTTTGAAAAGTCCGTCGGGAAGATCGTACCCCGGCGGCTCACCCAGCAGGAATTCGCACAGGTCCTCCGTCGCGACCTCCCGAAGATCGAAAAGGGCTTGAAGGTGACGGTCCAGGACCCCTCCATGAGCGGGTTCTCATCGGGCCGCGGTTTCCCCGTCGAGTTCACCGTCCGAGGCCCCGATTGGGACGTCCTGTCGAAGGCGGCCCTCGAGATCGAGCGGCGCATGGAGGAATCCGGCACGGCGGTGGACGTGGACACCAATTTCCTGCTGGGCCAGCCGGAACTCCAGGTGGTGCCGGACCGAGAGGCCGCGGCCCTGCGGGGCGTCTCGATGTCCTCCATCGGCAACGTGATCCAGGTCCTGATGGGCGGTTCCCGCACCGGCAAGTACACCGAGGGAGGACATCGCTACGACGTGCGCGTGCGCCTGAAGCGCGACCAGCGCCTGAGCAAGGAGGACATTTCCCGCCTCTACGTGCGCAACAACCGCGGGGAGCGGGTGCGCCTCTCCGAGGTCGTGAAACTGGCCGAAAGGTCCTCCCTGCAGTCCATCACCCGAATCAACCGGGAAAGAGCCATCTCGGTGTACGGGAGTCCCGCCCCGGGCGTGGACCAGCAGACGGCCATCGATCAATCCCTGAAGATTGCCCGTGAGGTCCTGCCCGAGGGTTACCACGCCGTTCTTTCAGGGAGCGCCCAGGGCATGAGCGAATCCTTCCAATCCCTGCTTTTCGCCCTTCTTCTGGGCATCGTGGTGGCCTACATGATCCTGGGAAGCCAGTTCAACAGCTTCATCCACCCCTTCACGATCCTCCTCGCCCTTCCCTTCTCCTTCTCGGGGGCCCTGATCGCGCTCGTCGTGACCGGCCAATCCCTGAACGTGTACAGCTTCATCGGCCTCATCCTGCTGATGGGCCTCGTGAAGAAGAACTCCATCCTGCTGGTGGACTTCACCAACCAGGCCCGCGCCCGCGGCCTCGGGGTGCGGGAGGCGCTTCTGCACGCGTGCCCCGTCCGCTTGCGCCCCATCTTCATGACGAGTCTCGCCACCATCGCGGCGGCCATCCCTCCGGCCCTGGCCCTGGGCCCCGGAGCCGAGACCCGCATTCCCATGGCCGTGGCCGTCATCGGCGGCATGGCCGTCTCGACCCTCCTCACCCTTTTCGTGGTCCCGAGCGCCTATTCCCTCCTCTCGCGCCTGGAGAGGGCTCAGCCCCAATCGCTCGAGGAGGAAGACGGGGCGGATTTGTAGGTTCCAAGGCCTCGCGGGTCATTTCCGACGGTGGGCCGTGGGATACCGTATACTGTCCCCATCCTTCCGGGAGGGCATCCCATGAAAAAGCTCCTGTGCTTCCTCGTCCTGTCGCTGTCCGTTGCGTTTATCCTGGACGCCGGGGCGGCGCCACCGCCTCCGGCCTCCGCCTCCCCTTCCCCCACCGCGAGAGCCGCCACGCCCGCGAAGCCCAAACCGGTCCGGACACCCCGCTTCGTGAAGCCCCCCAGTCCCGTCATCCGCGTCACCAACGTCGTCATCAACAAGGTCCGGATGTGGCAGGTGGAGGTCGTGCAGGGTTCCCTGGAATTGACGAATTACACCCGCCTGAAACCGGGCGATTCGATGCCGCTGACGGACCGGGATATCGTCTGGAAGATCGGGCAGATCGTGGAGATCGCCTCGGACGACGTCTGGGCGGGGGGGAAGAGCTGGAAGGCAGGAACCCGCCTGTTCGTGGACGAGAAGGGGAAATTTCTTCCCATCACCGGAAGACCCAGGGGAACGGCTCCGAAATAGGATCCCCGGGATCAGGGAACGGCGGGGATCCCGGTCGCGGTGATGGAAGGCGTCGCCCCGCCGATCGGGGTGGCCGGGGTGGAGACCGCCGCGGTCGGCGAAACGGAAGCGACAAGGGTCGCGGTGGCGGTCGGCGACGGCTCCTCCACCGCCTCCGGGGGAACGGCCGCGGCGGGTAATGCCCCGACCCAACGGGCGCGTTCACCCAGGACGAGGGGGTGCCATCTCACCTGGACCGGATCGGCCAGGATGGCTTCCATGGCATTCATCATGGGATCCCTCACTCCAAGACTGTCCAGGGCGTCGCACAGGGTTCGAAGCTTCTGCGCATCCGGCTCGGTCCGGGAAGCCAAGGACAGGATCTCGCCCAGCGCCTTCTCATCCCCCGCGTCGTAGGCGAGAAGGACACGGGCCGCCACGCAAGCCGAGAAGTCCGCGACCCGGTAATCGCCCATGAACCAGGCCCGGGTAAGCCGGGCCGGGAGCATGCGGAGCCGCCGGGTCCGGATCTCGCTCACCCAGAGGTTCTCCCCGTCGAAAACGATGCCGGAAAGATCCTTCTCCGCGTCCCGATACCCGTGAAGCCGCACCAGGCGGTCCCCCTCGACCCGGAACAGGACGATCTCCCCCGCGAAGAAATCCGCCCAGAAGAGGATGCCGTTCGCCCAAGAGAGTCCCTGGCAACCCGACAGGGGAGCCGGCCACTTCTGGACCACGTTGAACCGCTCGTCCATTTTGTAGAGCCAGGATTCCCCCGCCTCGTCGAAGCTGTTCTTCCGCGTGGCCGCCCAGTAGGCGGTCCCGTCCCACGCGAGCCCGCCGATCCTCGGGGGTGCAGGAAAATGCCCCACGATCCCGAGATCCCGCGCCTCGTGGACAATGAAGGCCTCGGGCGCGGGGGATTGCACCCATCTTCCGTCCGTGTAGGTGACGTACTCCCTCCCGTTGAAGGTCAAGCACCAGAAGTTGATCACCTGGCCCTGGACGGGATCCTTCACCTGGACCCGGTCCATCCTCCCGTTGCAGGACAGGCGCAAGAAACCCCAGGGCTTGATGCGGTTGCCGCTGAGGAATTCCCCTCCGCCCCATGCCAGACCCTGCGGTTCGCCGCGGAGACGGACCACCCTCCCGAACTCGTCACCCCTCCCCAGGGACGGGCAGACCCCTCCATAACCGCCGCTCGGGGAGGACATCCCTCCCGATGCACCCATCGCGTCCGGATCCGGCTGGAAAACCCAGAAGAGACCCACCAGGGTGATGAGGGCGACGAATCCCAGCAGGAAATAGAGGCCCTTCCCCGAGGCCGCCTTCGTGGTCTCCTCAAGGATCTGCTCGGCGGCAGGCGGCAGAGGTTCCAGGCCATCCGGGGGCACGACGGGCGAAGGCGGGTTCGCGTCGGGCGGGGCTTCGGGGGAAGAGGCGGGAGTGTCGGAAGACGCCGACTCCTCGGAGTGGCGGGCCTCCCACTTGGCGAAGATGACTCCGCAGAATTCGCATTCCGCGGCGAACAGGTCCACCTCATGATGGCAGGCCGGGCATTTCTTCATCTTGACCCCACCGAATGAAGGATGCTCTTCCCTTCCATTCTACCTCCGCCTCGCGGGGGAGGGGCGGTCAAAAAAAAACCGGGGCGGCCCCGTCGGGCCGCCCCGGTAGGAACCAAGACGAGGCTCGCTTCAGGCCACTTCCGTGTACATCTTGCGGCCCACACCGCAGATGGGGCACTTTTCCGGCGCCTCGTCGCCCTCATGCGTGTGACCGCACACTTCGCAGACCCAGATCTTCTTCGCGGGCAGGTCCTGGCCCTTCTCGACCGCCTGCTTGGCCTTGGCGTAGAGGTCGTAATGCACCTTCTCGGCCTCAAGGGCATAGGTGAAGGATTTCACCGCCGCCGGATTGTCAGCGGCCTTTTCTGCGGCCGCCAGGAACCCGGGATACATATCCTTGAACTCGTAGGCCTCGCCGTCCATGCCGGCCTGCAGGTTCTCGGCGGTCCCCTTCACCATGCCCATCGCCTTGAAATGGTTGAGCGCGTGGACGGTCTCGGCATAGGCCGCGGCGCGGAAGATGCGGGCCACCTGGGGCTTGCCCTCCTGGTCGGCCTTCCGGGCAAACGCGGTGTACTTGCGGTTGGCCATGGATTCCCCGGCGAACGCGGCTTGAAGATCTTCCTGGGTCGACATGCGGTCCCTCCGTGGACGGCTTTGATCAAGGACGGCTATCGTAGGGAATAACCGGTCTCGAAATCAACGGTTTCCTGCTCGATTACGCGATTTATAATGGGAAATGGCATGGAGGCCAGCATGGAGATTGAAGTCCGTAAACCCACCCCCGAGGAGATCGAGACGATCGGCATCCGTTCCTGGCCCGTCTGGGAGAAGGGGATTTCCCGCTTCCCATGGACCTACGACACGAACGAGGAGTGTCTCCTCCTATCCGGAAAGGTCACGGTCGAGATGCTGGACGGCCGGAGGGTGGAATTCGGGGCGGGCGATTTCGTCCGCTTCCCGGAGGGGTTGAAGTGCATCTGGCACGTGCACGAACCCGTGAGGAAGCATTACCGTTTCGGATGAGAACACCCTATTCACGGCCAACGCGAAGTCGCGAAGGACGGTGAATCGGGCGCTACAACAACATCAAACTGCCGTTCGGAAGAACATGCTCATTTGCTGCGCAAGATCCCAATACTTCGCCTTTCTTCGCGGCTTCGCGTTGGCTTTGTATTTCACTGATGGGAGTATTCATGCATAAGATCGCTGTGAAGACCACCCGGCGCGAGCAGGTCATCGATATAACATCCAAGGTCCAGGAATTCCTGGCGAAGACCGGAGCCCGGTCCGGTCTGATGCTCGTGCACAGTCCCCACACCACAGCGGGCATCACGGTCAACGAGAACGCCGACCCCGACGTGAAGAGCGACTTCTTGGCCCACCTGGGGAGGATGGTACCGAAGGACCCCTCCTTCGACCATTCGGAGGGGAACTCGGACGCCCACATCAAGGGGAGTCTCATCAACTTCTCGCAGTCCTTCATCGTGGAAGAGGGGCGGCTGCAACTGGGCACCTGGCAGGCGATCTACTTCGTAGAACTGGACGGCCCCCGCTCGCGAGAGGTCTGGATCAAATTCCTGGGTTCTTGATCCAGACGAATCTCGAGTGAGGCCTTCGGGGGACGTCCACCCAGGGGTGTTTATACCCCATCCCATTCGTTCACCCCTGGGTCCGACAGCCCCCGGTCGAGGGCACCGAATCCACTGCGCGGACTCGGTGCGATGCTCGGAAGAACGACTTTTGGCAACACCGAGCTTGTCGAGGGATCCCGTAGGTCCGTAGGGCCATCGTGCCGATACCTCTGCTATTTCATGCCGTTCTTCTCGAGGAATTCCATCACCGCACCCGCCCCGGAAAAGCCGACCATCCGGTCGAAGGAGCCGTCCGGTCTCACCACCACGACCGTGGGAAACCCCCGATTGAGGTACTTGCGCTCGACGGAGTCCACGTCGTCGGGATTCTTCCCCTCCTCCCGCCTCCGGTCCAAGGCGCGCACCGTCACGAACGCCTTCGCGATGCGGGAGGCGTGAGTCGGATCCTCGAACACCTCGGCGTTGAGGCGGCGGCAGGGTCCGCACCATTCCGCCGTGATGTCGATGAGCTGCGGTTTCCCGCTCCGTTTCGCCTCCGCTTCGCCCTCCCGGGGGGTGAGCCAGGTGATGGAGACCGGATCCGATGCGACGGTCGCCGGAACGGGGGACGCCATGAACGTCGTGAGGTCGAGGGGCCGTTCCCGGTAGCCGACGTACCCGGCGGCCTCGGGACTGATTCTCGGGAACAAGTCGTCGGGCGTGAAAGCCTCCCCGTCCCGGCCCCTGGAGAAAAGGAAATACGAGTTCCCTTCCGGGGAGGGGTCGTAGATGAAATCCACCAGGGAAGCGGCGGTTCCCCGGAAGACCATGGTGTCGGTGGTGGCGAGGGTCGGATTCGCTTGCTTCAATTCCTGGAGCGTCTCCGGATATTTCCCCTGGATGCTTCGATGGTGCTCGATGGCCTGCAGGCAGGTCGTCAGGTGGCCGATCGTCATCTCCTTCTTGGCCTCCTGCACGGGACCCGAATCCGCCGTCATCACCCCCCGGTACCAGTAGGTGGCCCCGACGGTCAAGGCGACGGTGACGAGGATCCCCGCCGCACCCAGCATCACGAGTTTCCAACCGCCGCGCTTGATCTTGACGATGCCCATGACGATGGAAAGGATCCCCGTCAAGACGCCGAGGAAGGGGACCAGGGAGGAGAAACCGAGAAGGTAGTCGGACCCGTTGAGCCCGGATGGGGGCGGCGGGGGCGCGGGGGACGGGGGTGCCCCTTCCCCGGTCATCGCTTGGAGCCGAGGATGGCGTTGGTGAGAACCTGCAGGTCCGCTCCATGGGCCGCGAAGAGGTGCGCGCTGGAAGCGAAGACCACCTCCCTCATCTCGTTCTCGGGATGCACGCCCGAAAGCCGGGAGAGGAACCGCACTTTCACATCCCACTTGGGGACCTTGTAGGTCATCTCGATCCACCAACCGTCCTGCAAGGGCTCCTGGCTGCAGAAGATCAAACCCTGCTCCTCCAGCGCCGTGACGGTCGTGCCGAACATCTGGGCACAGGATGCCGCCAGCGGCCCCTTCACGTGGTTCTTCGAGTAGTTCGGGTCCTTCTGGGCCTGGGTCACCAGAGCCGGCGGGATGACACGATAATCCACCAGGAGCGTGGTCTTGTCCCGTTCGCTCCTCCGATGCTCGATCCAGCCTTTTTTCAGGAATAGCATGACGATCCTTTGGGTCGGGTTACCGCCCTCATTCTACATCCCCCGGTCGAGGTTCGCCCCCTCCTATCGATAACCCCGCCGCTCCAGGTCCTCCTCGGTGAACCCGAAATAGTGGCCCAATTCGTGGATGAGCGTTTTACGGACCTCGATCCCCAGGTCGCGGGACGACGGGAAATCCTCCTCCAGCGGACCCTTGAAGATGGCCACGCGATCCGGCAGGTATTGCGTGTCGGGGAAGGATTTCTCGGGCAGGGCCACGCCCTCGAACAGGCCGTAGAGGACCTCGTCGGGTTCGAGCCCCACGCTCTCCAATTGCTCCGGGCTCGGCCGATCCTGGACCACGATCTGGACGGTATCCAGGGCCCGGCGAAGGTCCGGAGGGAGCGAATCCAGGGTTTCCCGGAGGATGCGATCGAAGGTCCTATCGTCCATGGTCCCGCCTTTCGCCCCGATTCTATGGGGAAGGGCGGCATAAAAGACAGGTTAATAAATGGCGGGAAACCGGATTTACGGATATATTTTCCGGGTCGGGACCATCCCGGGAGAACCCCATGAAAACATCCTTGCGTCTTCTCGTGCTCCTCATCCTGACCACCCTGTCGACCCTTCCTTTGGCCTGCGGGGGCGGGGGCGGCGGCTCCACCCCGACCGCGCCCTCGAACCCTCCCCCGCCCGCGGACACGGCCACCTTCACCCCGACCTGCACCGAGACCCTGACCGGCTACTGCGGCGCGGTCCTCGGCACCTGCACCCCCACCAATACGACCACCGCCACGCCGACCGGAACCCCGACCGGGACCCCCACCCCGACTCACTCCGCGACTCCCACGCGAACACCGTCCGATACTTCGACCGCCACTTCCACCTCCACGGCCACGGGCACTCCCAGCCCCACCTTCACGGGGACCTGGATCACCGACACCTTCACGGCTTCTCCCACGGCGTCGCGAACCCCGACCCGGACCTTCACGACGAACCCGACCTGCATCGCCACCTTCCCCGATGCCGGCCTGCGCGCCGCGGCCCATGCCCTGATGGGCACTTCGGACCCGGCCCCCATCTATTGCACGCCCATCGCCGGGGAGCCCTCCATGGACGCTTCCTCGCGCAACATCTCGGACCTGCGCGGCCTCGAGTACATGCCCCTCCTCTCCACGCTCTACCTGAACGACAACCTTCTCACAGGGATCGGCCCCGTCTCCCACCTGATCCTGATGGAAACCCTGGTCCTGAATGACAACGCCATCTCCTCCCTCGCGCCCCTCCAGGGCCTCTCCCAGTTGACCTGGCTCAACGCCGCCAACAACCAGGTCACGGACCTCTCCCCCCTGGTCGCCAACGCGTCCTTCGCTTCCGGGGACACCGTGGATGTGACGGGCAATCCCCTGTCCAATGACGCCTTCTTCTCCCAGATCCCCACCCTCACCTTCCGCGGCGTGGACGTGATCTACGACGCTCCCACCGAGACCCCGGAGCCGACCGACACGGATACTCCCACCGAGACGGTGACCCCTACCGAGACCGACACCGAGACGGACACGCCGACCGACACCGAGACGTTCTCCCCCACGGTCACGCATACCTTCACGCCTTCCTGGTCCTTCACCCCCACCGACACCCCGACCAACTCTCCCACCGACACGGTGACCGACACCCCGACTTCCACTCCCACCGAGACCGACACGGACACCGCCACGTCCACGGTGACCCGCACCCCCACGATCACCTCCTCCCCGACCCACACACCCACCGGCACCCTTCCGGCCACCCTGACGTTCACGCCCACCCCGACCCACACCTTCACGATGGATCCCAGCGTCTCGCCCACCCTCACCTTCACGCCCGACGGCACCGTCGTGCATTTCGTGGACCCCGGCCTCTACCAGGCCGTGTCCCAGCAGGTCCATATCGGATCCGGCTGGCCCGCCACCCCCATCGCGACGATCACCAGCAAGAACATCCTGGTGGTGAAAAGCCTCACCGACGCCCCCTCCGACTTCACGGGCCTCCAATACGCCGTCAGTCTGACCTATCTCAACGCCTCGTTCAGCACCGCCACGGATCTTTCCCCCCTTGCCAACAGTCCCCTGACCTTTCTCATGCTCAGCGGGAGCGCCGTCAAGGACTTCGGCTTCCTGTCCGACCACGCCGACACCCTGGTGGATTTCACCTACAACAACACGTCCGGCGCCACCGACCTTTCGGCCCTGGGAACGCTGGGACAGTTGCAGCGCCTGGGACTCTACGGCGACGGCCTCACCAACGCCGTGCTCCCCTCGAGTTTCTCGGCCCTCGCGAACCTGCGCAACGTCGTGTTGGCCGGAAACAACCTGACGAACCTGTCCTTCTTCAGCGGTTGCACCGCCCCCGTCACCTACCTGGACGTCTACAGCAACCCGAACCTGACGAGCGTCGCCGGCATCGAGGGGCTCACTTCCCTCGTGGAATTCAAGGCGAACAACTGCAAGCT
The DNA here is from genome assembly GCA_964529445.1 of uncultured bacterium. GTDB lineage: Bacteria > Oederibacteriota > Muellerivitia > Muellerivitales > Muellerivitaceae > CAZGWJ01. Next base: position 69,245 of record CAZGWJ010000002.1, on the reverse strand, counting down.
GGGAGAGACCGGTGGGGTGGACTTCTCGGGGTTCCCGTCCTTGAGACTGCTCAGTCTCGCCAACAACCAGATGACCTACTGCCCGAACCTGCCGGTCAGCATCCGCGAGGTCTATCTGCAGACCAACGCCATCACCACGATCGGACCCGCCGCCGCCCTCCAGGACCCGGACTTCCTCCATTTCGGGGACAACTTCATCACCGACATCCAGCCGCTCGTGGACAACGCCGCTGTGGCCGCGGGCGTCACGGTCAACGTGAACGTGAACCCGCTCTCCTCGGCCGTCACGACGATCCAGGTGCCCGCCCTGCGCTCGCGGGGCGTCAGCGTCATCTGCGGTTTCTGATCTCCCCTTCCATTAAATGAAAAAGGCCCTCCCCCTGCCGGGGTGGGCCTTTTTCCGGTCGGATCCTCGAGGCCGTCAATCGAACAGCGACAATTGACTCCCCGGCTTGCCCCCGCTTGGAGGGGTTGACGGCTCTTCCGGCGGACCCGAGACCCTGGGAACTTCCTCCACCCGCTTCGGCGCCTCGGGATTCCCCGCCGAGGAAACCCCCGGTGTGCTGGCAGGTGGAATCTCCTCCAAGGGCGCGGCCAGGGCGGCTCTCTCTTCGGCGCGTTTCGCTCGGGCGGCCACGGCCTCCTGACCGTCCTTGCAGAGGGTGAGGAACTCGCACCATCCGCAAAGGGCGCTCGTGTGCGTGTTGAACTGGCGGGCCGACTCGATCTGCTGGATGTGGTGCACGTAACGGTTGCGCAGGACCTTCAGGTCCTCGGGTTTCCTCTCCGACACCACCTCGTCCTCCTCGAAAGCCACGAAGTGCCACTGCAGGCGGATGGGCATCTCCCGGTATTTCTCGATCTGGCGCAATCCCAGCATGTAGAGGGCCAGCTGGTCCTCCTCGTCCGCCTCCTCCTGGGTCATCTTGCGGGCACCGGTCTTGTAGTCGTGCACCCAGAGGGTGCCTTCCGGATCCACGGCCAGGCGGTCAATGTACCCGTTCATCATGTATTTCCCGGCCTTGTCGAGCTTGAAGACCACCTTCATCTCGATGCCCTCGGTGCGGTCCCAGTTGAAGGGATGGTATTTCCGATAGTAGTTCTCGACGAAACCCTCGGCCTTCCTCCGGTAATCGTCGATGGCAAGCCCCTCCCGGGTGATGCGTACCGGCGTCTCGAAACCCCGCGCCTTCTGTTTGGCCACGTTCGCTTCCAGCGCCTTCTCCCATGCCCGGTTGAACTCCTCAAGGGTCTCCTTCAGGGTGGGAGGAAGTCCCGGGGGCCGGGTCGTGTCGTAGAGGAACTCCATGGCCTCATGGAACCGGGAACCCATGAAGAGTTCGATCCCTTCCGGCACGGGCGAGGGGGTCCTCAGGATGTAGCGGTGTTGGAACTGGGCGGGACAGTTCAGGAAGCAGTTGATCCGGGAATAGGAATAGAGCGTCATGGACGGATTATATACCCCTGAAGCGGCCCAAAAACGGCCATTTTCCGGGTCCTCGGTTTTTTAAGGGAACCCCGGCCAGCCTTCCTTTGTCTCATGGACGGGGGATACAATGGGCCCTCGCTGTCGATCCTTTTTCCAAGCAAGGAGTCTTCCATGCATCGAAAGAACCTTTGGACATCCCTGGCGAGTCTGGCGCTCGTTTTGACGCTCCTCGGCACCGTCGGTTGCGCCAAGCGGCAGGTAACCCGCATCGATCCTTCCACCCAGGTGGACCTTTCCGGGATGTGGAACGACACGGATTCCCAGCAGACCGCCAAGGTCATGATCGCTGACTGCCTGGGCGATCCGTGGCTGGCCCGTTTTGAATCGGCGAACAAGAGCCGCCGCCCGGTGGTTATCGCGGGCTCCATCCGCAACAAGTCCCTGGAACACATTCCCACCTCGGCCTTCCTGCGCGAGATCGAAAAGGCCTTCGTGAAGTCGGGCCAAGTGGGCGTGGTGGCCTCGGTCGAGGAGCGCGGCGAGGTCCGCAACGAGAGGGCCGAACAGCAGGTCAACGCCTCCCCCGAGACCTTGAAACGCATGGGACGGGAAAAGGGCGCCGATTTCATGCTCCTGGGCGAGATCACCCAGTTGAACGACCAGGAGAAGGGCAAGGACCTGAAGTACTACCAGGTGGACCTCACGCTGGTGAACATCGAGACCAACGAGAAGGCCTGGATCGGCGAGCACAAGATCAAGAAGATGGTGCAAAAGGGCAAATTCAAACCCTGAGGCGATCTTTCTCCAGGGGCGGGGCGGGAACCTCCCGCCCCGCCATTCCCTTTCGAGCGACCTAACGTGAGATTCCTGCTCCTTTTATTCCTGACCTCCGGGCTCCTCCTGTCCGGCTGCGCCACGCACATGCAAAGCATGGGTTCAGTGCGCTATCCCCTCTATGCGGGGGATGTTCCCCGCGCCGTGCAGAATTTCGAGGCGAAGAAAGCCAAGGACGGCGACCTCCTTTGGCTCCTGGAGAAAGCCCATCTTCTCCACCTGGACGGCCGCTTCAAGGAAAGCAACGTCCTTTTCGAGCGCGCTGAGCGCAAGGCCGACGAGCTGTACACGAAGTCGCTCTCCAAGGCCGCCCTCTCCCTCATCACCTCCGACAAGGTCCTTCCCTACTCGAGCCCTCTCTTCGAGATGTCGCTCATCCCCTACTATCGCGCCCTCAACTACAGGAACCTGGGGCTCCCCGACGAGGCCCTGGTCGAGGCTCGGAAATCGGATTTTTCCATCTCGCGCTACACGGAAAAATCCGACGGGCGCAACGGGCCGCCTGCGGCCTTCCTGACCTACCTGACCGGTCTCCTCTACGCCTCGGCCGGACAATGGGACAACGCCCTCATCTCGTTCCGGAACTCGTACCGCCGGTATTCGCGTATGAAGGAAGGCCCTCCGGCCACCCTGGCGGCTGACTACTACCTCGCCGCGAAACGCGCGGGCGCGACCGGCGAGGTGAAGGACCTGGCCGCGAAGGACGCCGCGCTCCCCGCCCGCGCGGACGCCGAGGCCAAGCGGAACGTTATCCTCTTCGTCGAAACGGGTTTCGTGCCCTACAAGAGCGAGGTCACCATCACGCTCCCGCTCCTGGAGGTGAAGCATGGCGAGTCGTCCGATTCCCTCGCCCGGCGCTACGTGGACACCTTCAGCGGTACTCTCTTCAGCTACCGCCACACCGAGGTCACGCTGAAGCAGGTCCTGCAGTTCGCCTTCCCTGTGATGGAGGACTTCCCCCTCCGGAGCGGCTCCTGCGAGGCGGGTCCGGCGGACGGTACCCTGCGCTCCACCCAGACACTCCTGGACCTCGCGCCGGTCGCGCACGACGAGTTCGGTCGCGGGATCCCCGGGATGCTCCTCAAGACTGTGGCACGGGCCGTTGCGAAGGAACTGACCCGCCACCAGGCTCGTAAACAGGGCGGCGACCTCGTGGGGTGGGCGGTGAACCTCCTGAACATCACCACCGAGCAGGCCGATACCCGGTCCTGGTTCCTCCTGCCCAGGCGCATCGGCCTGGTGAAACTCACGGTACCCGAAGGAAGGCCCCAGACCCTGGTGGTGCGCTCCCTGAGCGAGCGAGGATTCGTGGTGGAGGAGAAGGTCCTGCCGGTGACGGTGAAGGCGGGCGAGACGAAGTGGCTATCGGTGCGGTTCTATCAATAGGAAGAGACTGTCGGAAAAATCCTCCGGATACTTACGACGAACTACAACAGACCCCTCTCCCTGCCCCTGTAGCCGAGCGCCTTGCGCACGCTACAGGACGCGCCTCTCCCGTAAACGGGCGAGGGAAACAAAGGAAATCCTCCCTCCCCCGCTTGCGGGGGAGGGACAAAGGGAGAGGGGGCGTATCTTTTGGGGTGACGGTTGGGTTTTCCGACAGTCTCAGGAAACGGGTCTCAAGGCGTCACATCGGTGATCCCCAGCTGGTACTCCCCTGAATCCGTGGAAAGATCCCCGTCCACGATCAGGTAGTAGGTGCCCGACGCCAGTTCCCTTTCCGAGGATCCCGTCCCCGAGAAACAGACCGTTTCGGCGCCCGTGCAGGAGGAAAACCTGAGGGACACTCGCAGGTCCCAGGCGGCCGCCCGCATCACCTGGACCCGGGCCTGGGACGCCAGCGTGAAGACGTAGACCTCGTCCGGCGCCCCCGTGCCCGACTGGCAGGAAGCCCCCTCGAAATGGTTCCCGGCTCCCGTGGTGCTCCGGTCGAAGGTCACCCCGGCCGCGTTGACGGCCACGGGAATGGCCGCGACCGGGCAACCCGACGAGGGGACGGGGGATCCGGGATCCGGCAGGGTGGGACTGTCGGCTTTCTTGCAGGCTGAAAGGGACGAAAGGAAAAGGAGGGCCAGGAACAAGCCGGTGGCGGATCGAGGGACCGTTGGGTTCATGTCTGTTGGACGCGGGCGAACCTGTAAGGTTCCCATCATCCCCGGGGCGGACCCAGCGTCTCGCCGCCGGGGGACAGCCGCCATTCCATGGTCTCCTGGCGGACGGGTTTCCCCTCCCGCGCCTCCTTGAACATCTCGAAGCATTTCCGGCCGTAGAGGTCCAGGGCCGCGTCGAAGGTGGACAACGGCGGGCGTCCCTGGAAGAAACCGCGCCAGAGGGGCCCGAAACTCACCACGCTCATGTCCTGCGGGATCCGGACGCCTTCCAGCGTCATCTGCTGGACGAAGGTCAGTGCCTCCACGTTCTCCGTCGAGATGATGGCCGTGACGCCCGCTTCCCGAAGGCGGGAAAGGCGGGCCCTCATGTCCTCGGGATCGAAGAAGGCGGCCTGCGTGGGGGTGGCCACGAAACGCGGTTCCCAGGGGAGGCCGTGGGACTCGAGCGATTCCCGGAAGCCCTTGAGCGAGGCCTGCATGTAGTGCGCGTCCTGGTAGTAGCCGGAGAGGCCGATGCGGCGGTGGCCGAGGGCGACCAGGTGGTCGAAGGCCGCTCGCGTTCGCTCCCGCGCCCCGGATTGGATCTGGAAGAAGCCGGGGATGTCGATGTTGTTGGATAGGAAGACCACGGGCAGGTTGGAATCCTTCAGCATGGCCCGGTCCCCGGGCGCGATGAGGTCGCCCCCCAGGACCACCGCCCCGTCCACTCGCCCGTCGAGCAGGGCGTCAAGCCCCTCGAGTTTCACGAGGGTCGAGCGGATGGGCTGGGCCTCCTTGGGGGGGAGGTAGAACACGAGGTGTTCGCTCTCCGCCTGCGCGGCCTCGGCCAGCCCCGAGACCAGGCGGCCGAAATAGGAGTGGAAGAAGATCCAGGCCCCCTGCTCGCTGTAGACCCCGATGTTCTTGGTGATCCCCTGCTTGAAGAGCCGGGCCGAGAGGTGGGGACGGTAGTTCAGTTCCTTCGCGGCGGCGAGGATCCTTTCGCGCGTCTCGGCCCTCACGCGGGGATCGTTGGCGAGGGCACGGCTCACCGTTCCGTCGGTGACCCCGACGGCACGGGCGATGTCCACGATGGTTGCGCGCTTTTTCATAGGAACGCTTATTTTACCGTCTGAATCGCGGAAAGACAGATATTCCTTGTTCGAGTCGACCCGGTTACTCACCTTAGAATCAGCAGTTTTCCGCCGGCCTCTCCCGCGCCCGAAACCACCCGGATATGGTACAGGCCGTTCGCCAATCTCCGACCCCTCGAATCCCGCAAGGAAACCTTCACCGGCGAGACGCCCGTCGGAAGGGTGTTCCACGCGGTCTCGGCGATCTTCCGGTAGGCCGTTGTGAAGAGCCGGATGCGAACGGTCTCGCCCGATTCCCTCACCTCCACGTTCACCGTCACCTCGTCGCAGGCTCCCGTACAGGGGTTGGGGTAAGGCACGACTTCCGTCGAGTGAGGAGTTAGGAATGAGAAGTTAGGAGTCGATGACCAAGACAACGTCGGAGTGGAGGTGAATTCCGGTGTTTCGGTCGGCGTGGGGCTGAAGGTCGGAGTCCCGGTGAAGGATGGCGTGTTCGTGAATACCGCCGTTTGGGTGTACGTCGGCGTGAACGTCCAACTGGGCGTGAATGTTCGCGTTGGAGTGGGCGTGGGGCTGTCCGTGGGCGTCAAAGACGGCGACGAGGTTCGTGTCGCACTCGGGGACGAAGTCACCGAATAAGTGGAGGTTGGCGACGCTGTTCGGGTTTCGGTCGCCGTCCTGGATGCCGTCCGTGTCGCTGTGGGAGTCGCCGAAGGCGTCCAACTCGGAGTGAAGGACGGCGTCCAGGATGGAATGGGCGACCCCGTCGCCGTGAAACTCGCGGTGGACGTGGAAGTGGGTGTCGGCGAAGCCGAAGGCGTCGGAGACCTCGTCAGCGACAGTGTCGCTGACTGGGTAGCGGTGAGGGACGCCGTAGGCGTCATCGAATCCGTCGGTGCCGGGGTGGGCGTGTCGGTTCCCGGCGGGAGCGTCGAAGTCGGGGAATAGGTCGGCGTCGCCGTGTAGGTAGCGGTCAGGGTATAAGTCGCTGTGTGCGTGCGCGTGGGCGTGTAAGTATCCGTTCCCGTCCGGGTGGAGGTCGTCGTCGGGGTGAAGGAGGGAGTACCCGTCCAAGTTCGGGTCGCTGTCAAGGTCGCCGTGAAGGTCCGCGTCGCGGTACTCGTGGACGTGTTCGTGAACGGGGAAGTCCAAGTGATCGTCGGTGTTCGGGTGGCTGTATGCGTCGACGTCGGGGTCGACGTCGGCAGGACGCCCGTCCAGGTCGAAGTGAAGGTCCCGGTGCGGGTCGGGGTGGACGTCAGCGTCAAGCTGAAGGTAGGCGTGGATGTCATCGTCATCGTGGGAGTGGAGGTCCGGGTCAGTGATACGGTCGCCGTTCTCGTCGGGGTGTTCGTGACGGTGGGAGTCGGGGTCCGGGTGACGGTCGTCGTGACCGTACTCGTGCTCGTCGGCGTGGGAGTGAAGCTCGCCGAGGGGGTGGGAGAGCCGGTCAACCCGCAGGCCGCTAGGTATCCGGTGTGCATGGCGTCCAGGAGCGGCTGACTGGCCCCCACGGTGTCCGCCGTGATGTCCCACATGAAGATCCCGCCCAGGCCTCTTGTCGTGAGCGCATAGTTCGCCTTGATCGTCACGGACTGGGAATCATCGTAGGTGATGAACCCGGCCCCCGCGTCGTTGCGCAGGTAGGGCACCTGGCATTGGGCATCCCAGGAACGGGTCCACCCGGCACCGATCAACGGCGCGATGGCGTCGTAATTCATCTGCACGGCCGTCGAGCAGGGGCCGCCGCAGGGATCGTAGAGGTTCTCCGTCGAGGGAAAACGGTAGCCGTAGAACGGGATGCCCAGGTTCACCTTCGCGGCCGGGATTCCCCGGGTGATGAGCGTGTAGTCCACGGCCTCGGCCACGTCGAGGTCCGCGTAGGGATTTCCCCCCTGCACCATCGGCGCGTTGTGTGCGGCGTGGTCCAGCCAGCTCCCGGTCATGTCGTAGGTCATGAGGTTGTAGAAATCCATCAGCGGGGTCAAGGTCGCGTAATCGAGCCACTGAGCCCACCAGTTCGACCCGCTCACGGCCATCGTGATGAGCCAGTCCGGCGCGGGGGCGGCCGCCCCGTCGAACCGGGCGCGGATGGCTTGCACCATCAGGTTCAAGTTGGCCCGGTCCGATGCGTCCGAGGGGAACTCCCAATCGAGATCCACGCCGTCATAGCCGTTCGTTCGACAGAAGGATTCCAGCGAGTTCGCAAAAGCGGTCCGAAGTGCGGCCGAAGCCGCGATCGTCCTGAAATTCGCGTCCGCAACCGAATCCGCGCCGCCCACCGAGACCAGTACCTTCACCCCCGCGGCATGGGCCAGGGTGATCAACTGGGGCTCCAGGTAACCCCCCGGCGCGACCAGCGATCCGTCCGCCTGGGGTTGCACGAAGGCATGGCAGATGTGGGAAAAGCGCGTCATGGGAATGTTCGCGGCCCGGTAGGTGGAGTCCCAATAGGGATAGTAGGCCAGCATGCGCTTGGCGCACGCGGCGCCCGTAGCGGTCGGCGAAGCCGTGCGGGTTGGGGATCGGGACGGTGTCGCCGTAGGGGTCTGCGTCCACGTCGGTGAAAACGTCAGGGTGAACGTCCGGGTGCGCGTCATCGTGGGGGAATCCGTCGGGGTGGCCGTGGGTGACGGCGTCGCGGACAAAGTGGGGGTATTCGTCGCCGTGCGGGTCGGCGTGTTCGTCGCGGTCGGGGTTGCCGAACGCGTGACCGTGGAAGTCGCCGTGCCCGTACGGGTCGCCGTGGAGGTTGCGCTGTTCGTGACCGTCAGCGATGGTGTCGCCGACCGGGTGACGGTGCGCGTGGCGGTGGGGGTGGAGGTGAAGGTGGGCGTATTCGTCCGCGTCCAAGTGGCGGTCGGGGTACCCGTCGGCGAAAGCGTCGCGGACAAAGTGGGGGTATTCGTCGCCGTGCGGGTCGGCGTGTTCGTCGCGGTCGGGGTCGCTGAACGCGTGACCGTGGAAGTCGCCGTGCCTGTTCGGGTCGCCGTAGAGGTGACGGTTTGGGTGGCGGTTCGGGTCGCCGTGCTCGACGCCGTCGAGGTCCTCGTTGCCGTCGGCGTGACCGAATGTGTGAACGTCATCGATGGCGTCCATGTGTTCGTCCGGGTCCAAGTGGCGGTCGGCACGAAAGCGGTCGGGGTCCTGGTCGGGGTGGAGGTCGGGACCGTGGAAGCGTTCCCCAGGACGAAGTCGTCCACGTGGAAAGCCGAACAGGCCACCGTGCTGTTCGAAACCAAGAGGACCCGATCGAAAGACTGGGAGGTGAGGTTCAAGAGTGTCTTGGGAACGATCACCAGGTTCCACTGGTTGACGCGCCAACCGCCCACATATCCGCCGTTGATGACGGTTTCCGCGACGTCCGTGGATCCCAATCGGACCCTTACGCGGAACACCGCATCGCACCCGAGCGGATAGACCCAGAGGTAGAGGTTTTCGAAACCGGAAGGTGTCAGGGTCACGGGCGAGGTGAACTGCGCGGCCCCCCACCCGCCGTCCGCGTACTGGATGCGGAGGCTTTCCGCGCCTCCCGTCGTGTGGTTCTGGGCGGGATCGTTGAAGTTGTAGGTACCCGACGACCAGTTGCTCGTCGCCCAACCGGTGTTGTCGCTGTCGAAGATCCGCGTGACCATCGTGTACCCGGGAGGCGGCGAGGGCGTGGCGGTCGGTGTCGGGGTCCCTGCGGGACCCGGGATGGGTGCGATATAGTTCTCGGCGATGACGAAGTTGTCGAAATAAGCGTACTGATCCTGGGGCGAGTTCCAGGTCGCATCGCTCCCGCCGAAGAAGGTCGAGAAATAGAAATGGTCGACCTGAATGGCGGTGGTAGCCCGCCAACGCATGTTCGTCACCTCGAGCGCCAACTGTCCGTTCAACCAGGACCGCAGGATGCCATTGGCCTGGCCGACGGTGTTCATCTGCACGTAGGTCTCGACACAGTGCCATTCGCCCGGCTTGAAGTAAACGGGACATCCCGATAGCGTCCACGGGAAATCGGTGCCGCACTCGTTGGCCTGGTCCATGTGGTACACGTATTGCACGATCTGCCCGTTGCCGCGCCACATGATGCGGGCGCTCCACCCGTCGAACCCGGTCGGGATACCCGAACAACCCGTGTTGCAGCCGGCACCACAGAATCCCGGAAGCTTGCCGCCCTTGGCGAATTGGAAACCCGGCTGGAATTTCACATAGTAGCGGACATAGGCCGATTCCCGCGGGGCGATGGGGAAATTGGCCCAATCCTGGAAGTATTGAGTCCCGTTTGTGGAGGTCCCGAAGGTGTTGGCGGGATAGAACACGCGTGCGGTGTTGCCGGAAAAAGCTTCCGCGCCCGTAATGATCGTGTGGTTGACGGCGGGCGAGGGACCCCAATCAAGCCCCCAGACCGAGTTCCAGGGGTTGGTCTCGTAACCCGAGAAGAAGAGAATGTCGGAGCGGGAGGCAAGCGCCGTTTCGATGAATCCAACATCGCCGAAATAGGTGGCGGCCTTCACCGGAGACGCCGTCCCCAGGAAAAGCACGAGGATGATCCCGTTCGCAAGAATCCTTGTCTTGGTCCGCATCGATGACCGTTCCTGAAACCGCTTTCAATCACGCCGAAAAAAAAGAACCGCCTTGATTGTATCACCGTCTGAGCGGGGCGTGGCTACCCATCAGACTTCGATCAAAGCGGTCCGGATTCGTACGAAATAACAACCCTCGAATGACCGGCTCTATTCGCCGGATTGGAGGAACGTGAAGCCGGTCGTCCCGTCGCTCCAGACGAAGAGCCGGACGCCTTCCTTCAGGTTGTTCGCCTTGAGCGCCTTGGAGAGTTCCGACGCGTTCGCCACCGCGCGGTCCCCCACCTGCAGGATAACATCCCCGACCTTGAGTCCCGCGGCCGCCGCGGGGCTTCCCCGCCGCACGCCCATGACCACGGGGCCCCGGGGAGCCTCGGGCGGGAGTTGGGAGCGAACCTCCTGGGTCTGGTCCTGGACCGAAAGCCCCAAATCGTCGGCATTCCGCGCCGCCGGTGCGGGCGCCTCCGGTTCCTCCTTTTTCGAGCTCGGCGCCTCGTCGAGGGCCTGCAGGGTCACATCCATCTTGTAGCGCCTCTTCTCGCGCAGGACGGTCAACTTCACCGCATCGCCTGCGGATTTGGTGTAAAGACGGGCGATCATCTCGGAGGCGCTTCGCACGGGCGAGCCGTCCAATTCCACGACGATATCACCAGGTTTGAGCCCCGCCTTGGCGGCCGCGCTTCCCGGTTGGATGGCCGAGAGCAGCGCCCCCTCGGTGGAATCCAAACCGAAACTCTTGGCGATCTTGTAATCCAAAGACTGCACGGTGGCGCCCAGGCCCGCGCGCACGACTTTCCCCTTGTTGGCCAGGTCGTGGGCGACCTTCTTGGCCACATTGACGGGAATGGCGAAGCCGATACCCACGGAACCCCCGGTCTGCGAATAGATGGCCGTGTTGATGCCCACGACCTCGCCCGAGATGTTGCACAGGGGCCCGCCCGAGTTGCCCGGATTGATGGAGGCGTCGGTCTGGATGTAACTCTGGTAGGGGGAGCGTTCATTCAGGGCCACCGTGCGCCCCTTGGCCGAGATGACGCCCGTCGTGACCGTGTGGTCAAGGGCGAAGGGGTTGCCGATGGCAATGGACCATTGGCCGACCTCGATGGCGTCCGAGTCGCCCAGCACGGCATAGGGAAGCTTCGTCGCATCGATCTTCACGAGGCCGATGTCGGTCTTCTCGTCCCGGCCCACCACCGCACCCTTGAAATCCCGCCCGTCCTGCAGGGTGACGGTGACCTTCGTGGCCTTGCCCAAGACATGGGCGTTGGTCATCACGTAACCGTCAGTCGTGATGATGAAGCCGGATCCCAGACTGCGTTCCTTGCGGAGCTGTTCCGGCATCCTCCGTCTCATCCCCCCGGGAGGGCCGCCGGGCCCAAAGAACCAGTAATTGAAGAAATCCTCCATGCTCTGGTAGTTCTCCATGCCGGGGATCTTCTCGGTCCATTCGGCGCTGATGTTGACGACGGCAGGACCGACGGCGGCGGCCACGTGGATGAAAGCCTGCTGGAGACCGAGGGCGGCATTGTCGGAAGCGATCTTGACGGGCGGGGGTTCCTGCTTCAGCTGGAGGCCCGAGGCGCACCCGTCCGTCTTGAGCAGGATGATCCCCGAGACGATGAGACCCAGGAGGAAGGCGCCGATCGTCCAGCGCCAGAAAGGCCTACTTGCGGCGCTTTCGGGGCCGCGCGACAGGTTCTTCGACTTGGGACTCATGGATATCCTCCTGGCCGGGTGGCAACAGGTTCTGGCTCATGCATTGGATGTCCCTGAGCCTCGCCTGCGCCTTGAGGAACTGCTCGATCTCGGGTCGTGTGACCCCGAACTGCACCATCAGTTTCACTCCCGCGATGTTCACACCGCAATGCTTCACCAGGTAGGTCACGCATTCAAGGCGCTCGACATCCGCCTGGGAATACATGCGCGTATGTCGCGCGGTTCGGGAGGGGAGAACGAGCCCCAACCGCTCGTATTGACGGATGGTCTGCTCGTGGAGTTGCAGGAGTTTCGCGACCGTTCCGATGGTAAAGAGCGGTTGTTGGGGGTTCATCCGCATGGAACGGCCCTTCTTCAGCTTTCGGAGATGTAATCCTTCAGAAGCCCCATCTCGGAGGAACCCCTCAGACGCTCGATGGCCCGCTCCTCGATCTGCCGCACCCTCTCCTTGGAGATGTTAAGGCGCTTTCCGATCTCGTCAAGGGTTCGCTCCCCCTTCCCGTCGAGCCCGTACCGCAGGGTGAGGATATGCCCGTCGCGCTCCTCCAACCCCTTGAGGGCGTTCTTGAGCCGCCCGCTCATGTCGGCGTCCATCAGGTCCTTCTCGTAGGCGTGAACGTCCTTCGGGTCCTTCAGGAGCGCCAGGATCGTGGTCCCGTCGTCGTTGATGTAGGTGGTGTCCAGCGACAGGTACCCATGGCCGAACTGGGCCACCTCATCCATGTCCTTGCGATCGATGCCGGTGGCTCGCATGAGGTCCAAGCTGGAGCTGTTTTCCCCGCTTTTTTGGCGGGCTTCCTTCAGTCGTTTCGTGAGTTTACGGACCTTTTTGGTCCGGCTCTGGGGAATGCGAACCATGTCGCCCTTGTCCATGATGGCGGCCAGGATGGACTGCTTGATCCACCAGACGGCGTAGGAGACGAATCGCACGCCCCGTGCGGGATCGAAGGACCGGGCAGCCTTGATCAGGCCGAGGTTCCCCTCGTTGATGAGGTCCAGGAACGAAAGGCCTCTGTTACGATAATTCTTGGCCACGGATACGACAAAACGAAGGTTGGCTTCCACAAGGCGGTTATGGGCTTCTTCATCACCGCTGCGGGCCTTGCGCGCCAGGGCGAGTTCTTCGTCCGGAGAAAGAAGGGAAATCCTGGAGATGTCTCGCAGGTATTGGTTGAGCGCCTTGTCTTCTTGGATGAATGGGACCTTTTCCATTTTTGCCCTCCCTTTCGTCCTTATCTGACGGACGAACATATCCTTTTGTTCCAAAAGCATATAACTTGAGTCGGTTCATGTCAACACTAGACGAGCAAATAGGATTTATCCTTATTTAACAAGGTTATTTGGAAAGGTATGTGTCTTTTATGGGGTTTTATCGTTGTGTTAATTCCCACAAATTCCCTCCCCCGCTTGCGGGGGAGGGCTAGGGAGAGGGGTCCTACTTATCCTGTTTCTTAATACTCTTCCCCTCTCCCCCCGTGGGAGAGGGCCAGGGTGAGGGGGACCTACTTCTCCTGGTTCTATAAGCCGTCCGCTTCATATCCTTCCCCTTTTCCCCTCTCCCCTTGAGGGAGAGGGCCGAACCATCCTCAGCCACAAGCTGAGGATGACGGTTGTTCTCGCAGACCCTTCAGGGTCTGTGATGGGTGAGGGGTGCCTTAACTTTTCTGGTTCTTATAAGCCGTCCGCATCGTATCCAAATACAACGCTGTCGATACCGCCAGCGGGATCAAGAAATAAATGATCCTGAATAGGATCGTGGCCACCACGGCCTTCTCGGGCGCCACCTTCAAAAGATGGATATAGGTTCCCGTGACGGCCATCTCGGTGATGCCCAGTCCTGCCGGCACGAAGTTCACCGTCGAGGTCAGGAAGGCCACCGAGAAACCCACCAGGACCAGCCCGAGGGAGAGGTTCACTCCGACCGCCTGGAAGCAGAAATACAGGGTCATCGCCGTGAAGGTCCAATCCATCGTGATCCAGAACATGGTGACGAACAGTTGAAGCCATCCTTTATGAAGGAGACGGATGGAGTCCTCCAGGTTCGCCCGGATGGCCTTCAGCCGTTCCGCCGGGAAGCGGCCACGGGTCATCCGGTTCAGCAAGGCCCCACCCCATCGGGTTCCCTTGTCCAACAGGAAGTTCCTTGATCCCGTATGGAAGAAGATCATCATCACGGCGATGACCAACAGCGCCAGGACTCCCACGAGACCCGCGATCACCCCGCGCTCGACAGGCCCCACCATCTCGGGGTGGAGGTTCAAGTAAAGAAGCCCGCCCATGCACATCACGGCCAGGACGATGTTGGTGATCATGCTCTGGGCGACCGAGAGGGGCAGGGTGGTCGTGTAGGGGATCTTGTGTTGCTTGAAGAGGAATGCCCGGACGGCGAGACTGGAGACGCCGGCCGTGGAGACCACGTAGTTGAAGGTGGCGGCCACGAAGGTGATGGAGAAGAGCGTTGCGAACTTTATGCGATAGGTGGTCATCTCGAAGAGGCCGGAGAAAGAGAGAGCGATGCCGAGGTAGGAGACCACCATGCAGGCCATGGCGAAGACGAGGGAGCCCATCTTGAGGTCGTTGACGACGGAGAGGAGCTTGGGGCCGTCCGTGATGGCGGCCGTCACCAGCGTGAGGAACACGAGCCCCACGAACACGAGGAAGATCAGGGTGGCGGTCTTATGACTCTTCTGGATCACAAACCATCCCTTCCCACATGGATGCTCAATTATATCAGCCATCTGTGGCAGTGGTCATTCTGACCACTGCCATGCCTTCTGATACAACTATATCTATACCCTCGGGAAAGCCTTCTCAATTCTTTGCTGTACTTCCGCCAGCCAACCCTTCCTCTCCTCCTCCGTGCTGGCCACCACCACCTCGAAATTGCGGCGCTCGAAAGAATCCACCCCGCAGAACGGGAACACGCACTTGCCCCACAGGGCTTCCAGCGGATCCCCGAAGACCTCCCGCTCCCTCTCCCTGGGCGTGTTGGACGTCGTGAACACCAGGGCCTTCTTCGCCTTCAGGAGCCCGACGGGAACCCCTTCCCCGTTGTCCCCCACCTTGAACGTGTAGGCCACGCCCATGCGCAGGACCCGGTCCACCCACCCTTTGAGGATGGCAGGCGGCTGTCCCCACCAATTCGGATGCACGATGATGATGCCGTCGGCCTTCACGATCTCATCGCAATGCTTCTGGACGTCGGCAGGGAGGACGGCTCCCTTGGCGAGTTCGGCGGGAGGCAGGAGCGGATCGAACCCCTCCGCGCAAAGGTCATGCAGGACGACCTGGTGTCCGTTGGCTTTCAGGGTCTCCGCCGCCGTCCGGGCGATGGCATGGTTGAAACTGCCGGGCTTGGGATGCCCCAGGATGATCGAGATGTTCATGTCAGTTCCTTCAAAACGTCATTCAGGGGCATCGTCCTTGTCTTGCCGGAACGGGCGGAACCAGCCCTCTTGCGGATCTCCGCCGCTTCCCGGGCGGATGGCTTGGAGAAGGACCAACCCTTGAATTCATAGACGGCTTTCTTGATGTCGTTCACCAGTTTCTCGTCGCGCGGATGGGCGTGAATGTTGCGGATCTTCTCCTCGATCGCGTCATTGATGAAGCCGGACAGGTCGGGATAATTCTGTTTTTCAGCGATCCTGCGCAAAGTGGCCGGGTCGACCTTGGGTCGGAAATTGATGATCGCGCGCATGGGTTCCTCCCGAATAGACCGTCAAATAGATTGTATTACACATGTATTACATCGTCAACGGGCTCTCCGGATCACCCGGATATGGGTGATATGCACGGTCCGGGTACCGGGATCGGCTTGGCCCGAGATCCGGATCATCTGTCCCGTCTCGGCCCTGAACAGGTCCAATCCCTTATGCCGGGAAATGAAGAACCATTTCTCAGGAGGAAAATCCGCCAGGAGCCCGAGCCTCAGCAGGATGTCGGGTTTGAGGTCCGGATTCTCCCGAACCGCCTTAGCCAGTTCACGATCCGCCTCTTCGGTGACTAGGACATTCCATTTATCCATACCAGGACTCTCCACGATCAAGCTGCCTTCAACTCATGGTCACCCTTTCACTGGCTGTCAGGATGCCATCCGGCTTGAGAAAACAGGTTATATGGTTCCTGGACTTGTGATTGATGCGTAATAATTCTCGTCACGGATGATCACCATGACTCCGAAAATACTGTTCTTCATACTTTACCTCCTCACGAACGAGAACCGGCCAATGACCTGGAATGGCGTTTGGACGGGCGACGTCTATCGACCGACAGGTCATAACCCGCAAAGTGGATGATCTTGAGAAGCGTCGGGAAATCAGGACGAACTTTGCCCGATAGTGATTTATACAGGCTCTGTCGCCCCAATCCCGTCTCGCTCGATAACTTGCCGATCCCCCCTAGGGCCTCCACCAGGGGCCGCAGAGCGATCGCCATCAATTTCACGTCCTCTTCCTGCAGGAGATCCTTCAAATACTCCATGCGAAAACCCTCGTCCTCCTTGAGGGCGCGGATGACCGTTTCGTCGAGACTTCCGCCCGAAGGCGGGACCACCGATCTCTTCTTCATCGCGACATTCCCTCGCTACTTTCGGCTCTTGTAATCCCGCCAATAGCTTCTGGCGATCGCCATGTCCCTGTCTTGCCTGTGTTTTTCGCCACCACATAGCAGGATAACGAGCACGGAGCCATGCTGACCGAAATAGACCCGATAACCTGGACCCACATCGATCTTCAAGCCCTGGACACCTTCTCCCGCATTGTCCGTATGACCCAGCGTTCCCGCCTCCACTCTTTGAAGACGCTTGATGATCTGGCTCTTCCCGAAAGCATCCTTCAGGCCGTGGAACCAGTCGTCGAAAGGAGAGCGCCCTTCGGGCGTGTAGTACTTCTCGAACTTCCTGGGTATCGCTTCCATATAGATTGTCTCCTACTAGAGACACCTTGTCAAGGTCACTCCATGTCCGGAACTTGATATCGCAAATTGCGATATCAAAACCCTTTCACTTCGGTCGGCTCAACGCCCATCACGACGCTTTCGCCGCCGGGAGGACCTCCTCGCGAACGCTCAAAGTACAGCCCGGCCAGGGGCAATAGGTCCTGTGGTTCTCGGGCGTGTAATGGATGCGCACCGTGACCGGCATGGCATCGGCGACCACGCCCTCGCCCAAGAGACGCAAGCGGATGCGACCGGCCAATTCCTTCTCTTCCCGGGGACGCAGGATGAAGGAGATGACGAGTTCTCCGTCCTTCCCCTCCTCCCACCTCAGGTACTCGAAGCCGTCCACGTCGAGATCGATGCCCTTGAGGGCCGCGAAGAGGAGCAGTTCCTGGTCGTCCTTCGGCCAGCGGCCGCGGTCCATCTTGTAGAGGACCACCCCGTTCCAGATGGCGCTCAAACGGCTTTCGGAATAATGCATGTCACACCTCTCGATCTTAAAATAAACCACGAAAACGTCCGCCTTTGGCGAGACCTCGTCATCGAAGGCATTCGATGGCGGGCGGAGACACAGAGAACATCAACTCTTTCTAACAGCTACTACGGACATGGAACGACACCCCTCGCCCCTCCCTCTCCCGCAAGGGGAGAGGGTATTAGTTTTACTGCTTTGTAACAGCCACCACGGACAAGACCCCCTCTCCCTTGATCCCTCCCCCGCAAGCAGGGGAGGGGAGATTACCTTTTCTTCCCTCTCCGGTGGATGGTGAGCTTGGTCGAATCCATTACGGGAGAGGATCGAGCCGCCCGAGGCCACAAGCTGAGAGCGAAGAATGCTCGCACAGATCCCATCAGGATCCGCGAGAGGGAGAGGGGTCAGTTGAAGACGATGTAGGGGGCGCGCTCCTCGGAGAGAAAACCGATCTTCCTCTTGTCGTCCGGCGGAGGATCCTCGAAGAATTTCCTCAGCGCCTCGAACACCACCGCGAACTGCTCGTCGTACTTCCCTTCCAGTTCGTCGATGCGCTTGGCCAGGTCCTCATGAGTGATCGCGTATTTACGCATGGCCACGAAGGCCCGCATGATGTGGATGTTCATCTGGATGGCCCGGGGGCTCTTGAGGACGCTCGAGAGCATGGCGATGCCCTGCTCGGTGAACACAAGAGGGGAATACCTCCGGCCTCCCCATAATCTTGAGGTCGCAAATTGCGACCTCAAGATGGATGTTTCCTCGGGTGTCAATCGGAACATGAAATCGTCCGGAAATCGTTCCTTATTCCTTTTCACCTGCTGATTCAACACTTTGACTGAAACTCCATAGAGCGATGCCAAGGTCTCGTCCAACATGATTCGATTTCCTCGGATCATGTGGATGTAATCTCCGATGAACAAGTTCTTGTCGTTCCTGTGTTCCTTTTTCACCGTTTCCTCCTGACCTTAAGGTCGCAATTTGCGACCTTAAGACTTGTCTCTTGAACCTGCGTTTTCCCAACTTGAGGTCACAAATTGTGACCTCAAGATTGGCTTGCTAATACTGCGTTTTCATTCGTTTGTCCTGTTAAAGGTCACAATTTGTGACCTTAGACTGAAAACCACCACGACTCAAAACACCCCTCACCCTTACCCTCTCCCGCAGGGGGCGAGGGGGATTGGATGGATCGCTTCGCGATCCCTTGCATCAACCCAGCATCCCGGCTTGGCGGAACGAGAAGCTCCCCTCCGCGGTGAGAATGAGGTGGTCGTGCACCGTCAGCCCCATGGCCCGCGCGGCCGTCAGGATCTGATGCGTCAACTGCCGGTCGGCGTCGGAAGGGGCCAAACTGCCGCCCGGATGGTTGTGCGCGAGGATCATCCCGGTCGCCTTCAGGTCCAGCGCCCGCTTCATGATCTCGCGGGGGTACACGACCGTCTGGTCCACGGTGCCCTCCTGCACCTTCTCGCAGGAGAGCAGGTGGTTGCGTTGGTCCAAGTACAGCACGCTGAAGACCTCCTTGCCGTAGGCGCCCATCTCTTCCCTTAGATAGGAGGCGACTTCCGAGGGACTCCCGATGACGCGGCCCCGCTTCCATTCCTCGGCCCGCGCCAGGCGCAAAAGGTCCCCCACGGCCTTCATATGGATGGCGCTTTGCGGCGGCAAACCCCCGAGGGCCTCGAGGTCGGCCAGGGGGGCCTCCAGCGTCGCGCGCACGGTCTTGAAAGCGGCCAGGAGCCGCTTGGCGTAGGGCTTGGTGTCCCGATGGGGGATGGAGAAGGTGAGGAGGAGTTCCAGAAGCTCGTAGTCCTGGAGGGCTTCCTTCCCCGCCTGGGCGTATTTGGTCCTGAGGCGGGCACGGTGTCCGGCGTGGGGATCGCTCATCAGGGGGCTTTCGGCGAGGGTGGCGGTGACCATGGAAGGCTCCTTTTCCCCGGTTTTTCGGCTTGACAGAGGATACAGGCGTATACTAGTATACAACCGTATTCTTTTCAAGACGAAAAGAGGGAGGCCCGAAATGGTGCCGCCGATCGACGACGAAGAGCTGACCGAGTCCCAACAGAAGGTTTTGAAGTACGTCCAACAGTACTTCAACGAGAACCATCGCCCGCCCACCGTGCGCGAGGTGATGCGTCACTTCGATTGGAACTCCCCGCAAAGCGCGCGCAAGCACCTGCTCGCCCTCGAAGAAAAGGGATACCTCTCGCGCGAAGACCACACGGCGCGCGGTTTGAAGCTGTCCGAGGACTCCTCGGTCGGCGTGGCCATCCCCGTGATCGGGCGCGTAGCCGCCGGTATGCCCATCCTGTGCGAAGAGAACCGCGACGGCACGATGGTGGTGGATCACGACATGGCGCGGGGTCGCAAGAACCTCTTCGCCCT
Organism: uncultured bacterium; assembly: GCA_964529445.1. GTDB lineage: Bacteria > Oederibacteriota > Muellerivitia > Muellerivitales > Muellerivitaceae > CAZGWJ01. Next base: position 49,728 of record CAZGWJ010000002.1, on the reverse strand, counting down.
GCACGTGAAGGGCGACTCGATGGTGGACGCGCACATCCTTCCGGGCGACAAGGTCATCGTGGCCCAGACGACGCACGCCGATCCCGGCGACGTCGTGGTGGCGTTCCTGGACGGCGAGGCCACCGTCAAGACGTTTCGAAAGTCCGGCGCCAAGGTTTTCCTGGAGCCGGCCAACGCGAAATACAAACCCATCTCGGTCGAGGCCGATCGCGATTTCCGCATCATCGGCCGCGTGGTGGGGGTCTTTTCCCCCCGCTGAAAACCCCGTGAAGCCCCGCCAAGGGATTTTCACGCTCGCGAGAGGCATACAGACGTATTCTTTTCAACACCTTGATGACACCCAACGTGGTGCCGAAAACACCGTTTCAGCACCACGTCAGCGGCCACGGGGTTCGAGCGAATCACAACAATATTCGCAATTCCGGCAGGGTGATTTGCGAGCAAGACACGAAACAGTCATCGCCAGATGACTGATTCAACATACTGCTCAGGAGGCCCGATATGATCGCGAAACTGGAATGGATGATGACGAGAGAGGCGCCGGGAGGATATTCGGCACGCAGCCGTTTCGTGTACGAGGTGATCCTGAAGACGGCCGGCGGAGAGAGCTGGCTGGCGTTCCCGGAGAACGCCCACCGCACGCTTCAGACACTGCTCCTGCTTCAGAAGATGCTCGAAGTGGAGTGGCTGGACATCCTCTTCTGGAACGACGGTCTCTACCTGCGCCTGCGGCTCGGGCAGGCCTCCTCCCTGATGCACGTCCTGGACCTGTTGCGGCAGAAGACCGAAACGGGTGAATCGCGTCCCCGCTGGGAGGACGAGCCCACCTGGGTGCGCATGCTCACGCCCGAGAAAAGCGGCGATGCGGACAAACTGCTCTGGGAGAAGCTGGACTCGCTCATGGGCACCCTGCAACACCGGCCCGAGAACCCGGGTTCGATGTTCTTCTACCACCGCGGCGAATGAATGCCGACCTCCGACAATAAAACGGCCGTCCCCCTTCGCGGAGGACGGCCGTTTTATTTTTTCGTATGTTCAGACCGGGTCATGTTTCGTCGTGAATTTCATACTTCTCACTTCTAACTTCGACGAAACCGTTTTACATCCCGAAAGAGATCTCCTCCTCGCCGTGGGTGTTGCGATCCTCGCCCTGGGCCGGCGGGAAGATCTTGGACTGGTGGTGGTTCACGATATCCTCGAGGTTCAGGATACGGTCGGCCACCCGTACCATCTCCTTGTTCTGGGCGTCCGGGAAGACCGCCACCTCGACGTGCTTGCCGAACTCCTTGACGAGTCCCACCGCGGGTGCGAAATCCTGGTCCTCGGTCACAACGATGGCCGTATCGTAGAAGTTGCGGGCGGCGTAGTAGACCATGTCGGACGCCATGCGCACATCCACGCCCTTCTCGACGCGATGCCCCTCGCGGTTCTGGACGATGCGCCCGAGACGAAGGTCCAGGAAAGGGGTGCGATCGAGGGAATCCAGGAACGATTGTTGGCTCTTGGCCTTGTCGGGAAACTGGACCGGGTCGAAGACGGCGTTGTAGTAGTAGGTTCTCACCAGCTGGCGCTCGGGGCCCGCGAGGGCCGACGACAACTGGAAGTAATCGACCCGGGTCATCTTGCTGTTGCGCTTGAGGGCGAAGTACAAGTTGCTGCCGTCGATGAAGATGCAGACGCGTTTCATGGAATAGCTCCTGACGTTCAGATATTCAAGGCCGGAAACGCCCTCGATCAGGGGGCTCTCCGCGCAGGTCCCGGAGGGATAGTTCCGAACCTGCCGCCCGCCGGGGGGAGACCGGGGGATTGACAAAATAGCTGAAAACCGGGATTCCTGCAACTCGCGTCACCGGAGATGCGAAAAAGGGTGGCTTTTCAACCCTCCCCTCCGGCGTCTTCCGCCTCAGCGCTTCCGTCTCTTCGGTTTCGACGCCCGGCTTTTGTGGCGTTTCGCGGCGTTGGGTCGCGCCAGGAGGGGCCGCTTGCGATGCGCCGGGCGGCGACGCCTCTCCTTCCGGGGTTTCGAGCGCACAACCCCCGACATGAAGACCGCGTGAACCTTCGCCGTGTCGGAAACGTTCCTCAGCGGGAAGCCGAAATTGGATCGGTAGAGACCTTCCATGGAACGCAGGGCCTCCTCCGGCCACGGGGCCCCGTCGCCAGCCGCGCAATTCTGCTCGGCTTGGCGGGGGTTCCGAATGCCGGGGATGGCGGCCGAGACCTGGGGGTAGGCGAGGGTCCACTTCACGGCGGCCTCCGGCAGGTTCATGCCCGGCGGAATGACCTTCCGGATGCGATCGACCTTCGCCAGGACCTCCTTCAGCGCGTCGCCCCGGTAGAGGTTTCGCCGGTGGTCGTCCTTGTGGAATCGCGTCCGATGGGTGAACTTGCCCGTCAGGGCCCCGAAAGCCATCGGAACTCGGGCGATGAGGCCCACCCCGTATTTGCCCGCCAGGGGGAGGAGTTCCCTCAGGGGCTCCTGATAGAGCAGGTTGAAGAAGAACTGGATCGAGTCCAAGTGGTTGTGACGGATAAGATCGTTGGCTTCGTTGGGCCCCTTGTCGCGGAGGGAGATGCCGAAAGCCCGGATCTTCCCTTCCCGCTTCAGGCGCGCGATGCAGGAGAGCAGGTCGCCGGCCTGAGCGTTCCACTCATCCGACCAGGTGTGCAACTGCAACAATTCGACCTGGGGTTTTCCAAGGTTCTCGAGGGATTCCTCGCACTTGGCCACGACCCATTCCGGGGGGAAGGCCGCCGACAGGGGGGTGCCGGGTTTGTTGTCCCATTGCCAGTTCTTGGGCGGTACCTTGGTGGCCACGACGGGATTCGACCCCCTCTCCTTGAGAACCGCCCCGATGAGGCGTTCGCTGTGCCCGTCCCCGTAGACCCAGGCCGTGTCGATGAAATTGCACCCCAAGTCAAGGGCCTTGTGGAGGGCCGCCTTGGAATCAGCGTCATCCTGGGGACCCCACCACCGGCCCCCGATCGCCCAGGCGCCGAAGCCGATCTCGCTCACCTTCAAACCCGTCGAACCCAGGTACCGGTATCTCATCGGGAAGCCTCCTGCACACGCACCGAACAAGGAACCTTCGGCGTCCTGCGACGAAGCCACAAGCTTCGGAGCGTGTCTGGGTCGCGCGGGTCCCTTTCAGGACCCGTGCCGAAGCCGATCTCGCTCACCTTCAAACCCGTCGAACCCAGGTACCGGTATCTCATCGGGAAGCCTCCAGCTCCTGCATCTTTACCGCGCGATTCGTCCCGCTTACGGCCTCACGACCCCGGACGTGTCGACGGGACGGTTGGCGATGAGCGCGCGGGGCCACGCCATGCGGACCGGGAAGGCGTGGAACCCCTCCTTCTGGAGCGCGTCCAAATCCCTGCGGTCGATGACGCAAAGAACGGTCGCGGGATCCGCGAAGGCTTCCCGCAGTTGCTCGGGGGTCGACCACTCGGGATAGGCCGCGTGGTCGGAATAGAAGAGAAGGGCGTTGTTGATGCCATGATAGGGCAGGCGGTAATTGCCGATCTTCGTTCCCGCTTCCCGACCGAGGTGCTTCACGTCCGGCGCGATGGCCCTCACATCCGGCTCCCTCACCGAATCGAACCGCACCGGTAGGACCCCGAGCGTCAGCACGACGAGTAGTCCGCCTCCCAAGGCGGCCTGCACGATCCCGCGTCGTCGCGCCGGCGGCACCCAGCGCCCCAGCGCCCGGGCCGCCCAGATCGAGAAAGCCGGAAAGGCCGGAAGGATGTACCAGAACACCCTCGTCTGCATCGCACTCATCACGGCCAGGATGGTCAGGGGCCACAGCAGGATCAGGCGGTCGTCGTCCGAGAGACGGCGGAAGGAGCGGAGCAGGAGCGCCCCGCCCGCGACGGAGACGGGCAACCAGGGCCAATAGAAGACCAGGAGGTCCCGCAGGTAGGAAAGATGGTGCCACCAGGGCTGGGGCTCGGCGTGGAACCCCCGCTGGAAGATCAGCCATCCGAAATGGGCGTCGAGGAAGACCTTCCCGTAAACCCACGTCTCGTGCGCGTACCAGACCCCGCCCCAGCCCAGGGCCAGGAGGCAGGAGCCCAGGAACCAGCCGGAGAAGAGGACCCGGAAGCGGCGCGTCCATGCCAGGAACAGCACGGCGATCAGGAGCGGGAAGAATCCCAGGACACTCTTGGTCATGATGGCCGTGCCGGCGGCTGCCCCGAACAGCAGGAACCAGGCCGGGTGGCGGAGCAGACCCATCCGGAAGGCGCTCAGGGCGGCCAGAACCAGGAACGTCATCGTCGTATCCATCATGGCCCGCCGGGAATACTTGGCGAATACCGTGGTGGTGGCCAGGACGAAACCGGCGCAAAGCCCTTCCCAGGGACCGTAGGCGTTTTTCGCCAGCCGGTACGTCAGGAAAACGGCGCCGAAACCCATCAGGGCTGAAGGAAGCAGGGCCGCGAATTCGCCCACCCCGAAGATCTTGTAGGAGAAGGCTAAGAGCCACATGAAGAAGGGAGGATTCTCGAAAGCGGGCATCCCGCCGAGTGTCAGGTGAAGCCAGGAGCCGCTCTGGAGGATCTCCTTCGCCTTCTGGGCGTAAAAGCAATCGTCGTAGTTGGCCAGGCCGTTGCCGCCGAGCTTCAGGGTATAGAGGAGCGCGGTGAGAAGCATCAGGAGGGTCGCCTGGATCGTCGGATGGTCGGCCAGGGCGTCCAAGTGGGGACGAACGACCGGAATCCGGTTTTTCATGGGAGAACCCCCTTCAGCGGATGAACAGGCGGCTTCGGACCCAACCCCAGGCGCTGAGGCGATATTGCAGGGCCGTCACGATACAACCGATCCCGTATACGAGGCTCCGCCGGAAGTTGATCGAGGAGGCCTCCGGGAAATATTTGGCGGGACAGGTGATCTCCCCAACCCGGAAACCCGCGAAGAGGACCTGGGAGAGCATCTGGGCGTCGAAGACGAAATCATCGGAGTTCCGGTTCAAGGGCAGGGACTTGAGGACCTTCCGCGTGAATGCCCGGTATCCGGTGTGGTATTCGGACAGCTTGGCGCCCATGAGCAGGTTCTGCACGAGCGTGAGCATCCGGTTGAAGAAATACTTGTAGAGGGGCATACCCCCCTCCAGCGCCTTGCCCCCCAGGATGCGGGACCCCAGGACCACGTCGAATTCCCCGGAAGCCAGAAGGTGGGCCATGGCGGCGATGAGGCGGGGGGTGTACTGGTAATCGGGATGGAGCATGACCACGATGTCCGCCCCGCGGGACAAGGCGGCCTCGTAGCAGGTCTTCTGGTTGCCCCCGTAGCCGCGGTTCTCGGGATGCACGATCGTGCGGATCCCGAGCCGCCGGGCCTCCCGGACGGTCCCGTCGCGGCTGGCATCGTCCACAAGGATGACCTCGTCCACCACGTCGAAGGGGATCTCGCGCCAGGTGCGGCGCAGGGTCGCCTCGGCGTTGTAGGCCGGCATGACGACCAGGACCTTCCGGCGACCGATCATGCCGCGCTACCTTCCCCGGGCGGCGGAACGCCTGCGCGGGACACGGGTCTTTTCAAGGTAGACCTCCTTGTAGATGGCCAGGAGGGCGAGCGCCAACGAGAGGATGACGGGGCCGAGGAAGACGCCCAGGAACCCGTAAACCTTCAAGCCGCCCAGGATAGTGAAGAACAAAAGGAAGATGGGAAGTTTCGCCTCGCCCCCGATGATGAGGGGCTTGATGACATTGTCCACGCTCGAAATGAGGGCACCCCAGACCAGGAGTCCGAACGCCTGGGGAACCTGGTCCTGGAAGAAAAGCCAGATCACGCCGGGGATCCATACCGAGGCGGCGCCCAGGAAGGGGATGAAGGAGGTGATGAAGGTCAGGAAACCGAAGACGACCGGCAGGGGGACGCCCGCCACGGCGAACCCGGCGCCGGCCATGAGACCCTGTGTCAGGCCCGTCACGAACATAGCCCGAACCACGGCCGTGACGGTCACCGAGAGTGTGCCCACCACCGTCTCGCGGTGGTCATACTCCATGGGGAGGAGGTCGATGGCCTTGCGGGAAAAGCGCTCCCCGTCCCTCAGGAAAAAGAAAAGTGCCACCGCGATGAAGAAGACCCGCACCGCGAAGAGCCCCATGTTGCGGAGGATGCTGGAAAGCCAGGCGATCACCGTGGACGAGAGATTCTTGAGTCCGTTAGTGATGCCCTCGCTCACCATCCGCTCGGCCTGCTCCGCCTGGACGCCCCAGCGCTGAAGAAGGCCCTCCAGGTCCAGGAACCGGATCTTCTCGAGGACGCGGTGCCCCGTCTCCTCCCAGGAGGTCGCCGAGAGGGCCTCGTAGGTTCGCGCCAATTCGTGCCCGAGGTTCACCAACAGGAAGAAGCCCGGCAACCCCAACGCCAGCAGAATGCCCGTCGTGGTCAGGAGGGCGGCCACGTTCTGGCGGCGGCCCGTCCACTGGAAGACCTTCCGGTACACGGGATGGAAGACCATGGCGATGATGGCGGCCCAAAGGAAGGACGTGATGAAGGGGGAAAGGAGGGTGAGAATGAGCCAAAGGAACGCGGCCAGAAATACGAAAAAAGCCGCGCTGAAGAAGTTCTTTCGCGTGAAAAGCTTGAATGATACGGCCATTTTCCGGTGCCCTCCGTGGAAGGGCCATTGTATCGCCCGACCGGTTGAAAGCCACGCCGAAAGAAGGACTATTTCTCGCGTCTTTAGCCCCGTTCAGGGGTCGGCGGTGGGGAGTTCGCGCCCTCCCAGGCCGCTCCACGAGCGTCGGGCCGCCTCCTCGAAATCCTCGCGCGGGAGAAGCAAGACCGTCGCCTTCCGCCGGTAATGCCGGGCGGCTTCCCGGGCAAGTGTTTTTCCTGGATCCTCCGCTGTGGGCCCCTTCCGCAGGCCCTCCGGCAGGTCGTCGAAGGTGGAAACCCGCGCCACCTCGCCGTTCTCAAGAAGGATGATCAGCGAGGCCCACCACCCCTTCCCTTCCGTGATGCCGAGGAGGAACGCGCCACCGCGATCGATCCTCCTCGACAGGAATTCGCGCGCGCGGGGGACGGGCACGAACCGGTCCATTGCCTCGCGACGCGGATACACGATGAGACCTTCGTCCTGCCGCCAGAAACCCTCGTACACCTCGAAGGCATATCCCATTCCGTCGTGTTCGAGCACCCAGGACGGATCCTGTGCCCATCGAAGAAATCTTTCGCGGGCGGTCAAATCAACGATGCGCACGTCGGCGGCCTCGTACTCCGCGGACCAGCGCGCGGCCAGTTCCAGGGAGGGCTCGATGGTGGTTTTTGGGAGCGGGATCGCGCCTCTCTCGTCGTGCCACATCCGGAGTGCGCGGCCTGAATCGTGGAGCACCCAGAGGGTCGTTCGATGCGGCCGAGCGAGATTCGCGGCGTCGATCAGTCGCCGTGCATGAACGGGGTTCAGGTTCTCGAACCGGACGTCGGGCCGGATCACGACAAGCCCCCGGTTGAACCACGAAAACATGAAGGCGCGAAGAGGGTATCCATGGTCAAATTCATTCCCCGGTTGCCTCCGATCCGGGCATTTCGGACGGACTCTCGAAACACGCGACGCTCCAGGGAGCGAGGGTCCATTCCTTCCCCGCCTTCCATGGCTTCCCGGCGCCCCAAAGCGGGTTCCAGTCCACACCGCCCCTCGGGCCAAATCGCGGAAGGACGCGCTCCCCGTCCGAGGGATTCGCCAGGAAATGAATGACACGACCGGGTGCCGTGAACCGGGTTGCGAGAATCCCCGTTGGAATATCCGGGAGGATCGGGGTCACGCCCGCGGCGGCCAGGAAATCGAACGCGGCGGCCTCATCCCATTCCTCGAGCACGAGGATTCGGCCTTTCCCGACGGCCATCGGCTTCCCGAGATGGTAAACCGGAAACACCGAAAGTGGCCGGCCTCGTTCGTCCGCGCCGGGAAGCGAGGGGCCCAGGAGGGCTGATCCTCCCTCCATCACATAGCATCGCAGGGCCTCCTGTGCCTCGGCGCCCATGAGTTCGTAGGTCGGCAAGACGACGGCCTTGTACCCGCGCCACTTCGCCTCGGGCAGGTTCGTGTCAGAAGTTTTCATGGGCAGGCGCCGATCCAGCACCCAATCGAACCAACGCCTCAGCCGGGAGGCGTGGTCCTGGTGGGGCGGTACGGTGAAGGGGGGTGGCGCATCGGCCCGGCCCGCCTCGGCGGGCCAGGGCAGGCAGGGATGATCGTCGGCGAAGACGAGGACCTTGCCGAGGCGTTCCGCGTCGCGGGAGGCCAGCACCAGGAGGTCGGCCTGCAGGTCCGCCTCCAGGATGCGGGAGGTCTTCAAGAACGCGTTGAGGTCCCGATGGATTGCCGCGAGCGGTTTTCTCGCCTCGCCCCGCGCCGACAGGGGGCTTCCCATCCAGCGGTCGCGCTCGACCAGCATGTAATGGTTCACGGCCTTGAGACCGAACATGAAGAGCAGGGGCGCGGTGAACGCCGTGTCCCGCTCGTCCATGTGGAAGGAACAGGGGGGGAACGCCCAGCTCCCCGCGCCGAACTCGGGAATATAGGGAAGACGCGAGGATCCGGAGAGGTAGAGGCATTTCCACGCCAGGTCCCGGTAGGATTCCCGCCGCGAGTAGTCGTCCAGTCCCGCCACATCCAACCCCGACCCGTCCTCTTCCGTCCCGATCACGTCATAGGGAGTCGAGGTGGATCCGAAATAGTTCTGGGTGAAGGGCACGCCCATCACGCCCCGCTCGATCCACATCCCTTTCAGTCGTTTCAGGCATTCGAGGATCTGCCACTCCTTGTAGATCTGCCAATCCAGGTAGTACGGCAGATCCGCCAGATCCCTGCCCCGATATCGTCGGGGCGGTTCCACGCAGGAGAAGTCGGGGTGATCGGTGCCGTAGGTCGCGTTGAGCGCCTTCACGTCCCCGTATCTTCCTTCCAGGAACCGGCGGTACCATCGAATGGAATCAGGGTGGTAATCCATCGCGTAGGCGCCGGTCCGGAAGAAATACCCGGTCTCGTTGTCCACCTGGACGGCCACGATGGGCCCCTCCGGATGGAGATGTCGGCGCAGGATGGGCGCCAGGGCGTCGAACCAAAACGCGACCTCCGCGTAAAACTTCTCCGACGCATAGCTGGGAAGGCCGAAAGGCCGGGGTCCCTCCCCATAGACGGCCGAACCGCCGTGGGCCTCGCGGGCAATGATTTCCGGGTCGGCGACGATGCGGCGGGGATAGCCGAAATCCGTGAGTTCCGCGTTGATGTGGGGACCAGGGCGCACGATCAGTTTCAGCCCCGACTTCTTCACGGCGGCAATGAACGCCTCGAGATTCCGGGAGGGATCCAGTCCCCCGAAATCGAAGGAACGCCTCCCTGCCTCGTGCACGCCCCAGGGGATGTAGGTTTCGACAATCGGGTATCCCAGGCCCTTCACGGCCTTGAGGAGCCGCGGCCAATCGGCGGGAGGATGGCGCCAATAATGGAGGGTCCCGCTGACCAGGGGGATGGGGGAGTCGCCGAGGAGAAGACCCCGGCCTTCCTGCACCGATACGCGCGCCATGAGGATCCCTAGGAACAGACTTGGGGAACGAACGGAAGGCCATTGTATCACGGAGTCCCGGAACCTGAGACGACGGGAACCCTCGCAACGAAGGAAGGCTCCCGGCTTGCAATATGCATCGCGGCCGATACAATGGCTTCCATGAGCAAGAAGACTCGTGATCCGGAAATTTCCCGTGCCGCGCTCCTCCCCGGGGGATGGACTTCAACCCTGCGCGAGGCCGTGGATTGGGTCTTCTTTGCGGCGGCCTTCGGGATCCTCTTCAACCTCTATGACGCCGATGGCATCGAGTTGAAGGTGGATCCGCGTCCCAAGGCCCTTCTCCAACACATCACTCCCGCCCACCCGGCCGATTACCCGGGTTTCAAGCCGTCAGCCCCGACCCGCATGACCCGTCCCCTGGCCGAGGAGGACAACCTGCTTCGGTTGAGCCTGGAGGGGGCCAAATCCCGCTACGGGAAGGTGCTTTTCGTGGACGCCCGTCCCGAGCGCGACTACCGGGAGGGCCACATCCGGGGGGCCCTTTCCTTCGACGTGAACGACTTCGAGAGGGCCGCGCCCCGGGCCCTGCCCCTCCTCCCGGCCGGAGCCGAGATCCTCGTGTACTGCTCCGGGGGCGACTGCGACGACTCCGTGATGCTCGCGCGGCGGTTGAGGGAGATGGGGTACAAGGACGTGAAGCTCTTCGAGGACGGGTTTCTGCCCTGGAAGAAGGCGGGCCTGCCCGTCGCGACGGGAGACGCGCCATGAGGGACTCCTGGAAAACGTGGGCCCTGACCCTCACGCGCATCCTCTGCGGTTTCGTCTTCGTGTATGCCAGCCTCGACAAGCTGGGCGAGGCCGTGGCTTTCGCGAAAATCATCGCGGCCTACCACATCCTCCCCGCTCCGCTCGTGCCCCTGGCCTCCGTGGTCATCCCCTGGTTGGAATTCTTCACGGGATTGTCGCTCATCTCGGGATTCCGCTGGCGCGGCGCCGCCCTGGTGTATTGCGCCCTGATGGCGGGCTACACCTTCGGCCTGGGGATCAACCTGTTGAGGGGCGTAGCGATGGCCTGCGGTTGCTTCTCGATGCTCGATTCGGAGCCGGTCACCTGGTGGACGGTCGGGCGGGACCTCGTCCTGCTTGTTCCCGGGATCCTCGTCCTTTTCGCGAAAAAGACCCGCCTGGCCCTGTCGGATCTTTCGACCCGTCCCTGAACGGTTGCCCCAACCGCCTTCAACCTGTCATCCCTTCTAAAAATACAACCAAACCCCGATTCCCGCCCCCAGCACGACGCGATAGACCGCGAAGACCAGGAGGCTGTGGCGCCGCAAGAGCCGCATGAACACGTGGATGGTCAGCCAACCCGACAGGAACGACGAGGCCACCCCCGCGACCAGGACCGGCCATTCCTTACCCGACAGGGTCCCCAGGATATCCCTACCCTCGTAGAGGACCGCCCCCGCGATGATGGGAATGGACATGAGGAAGGCGAACCGGGCGGCATCGGGACGCTTGAAACCGAAGGCCCTCAGGGCGGTCAAGGACGCGCCCGAGCGGGACACACCCGGGATCAGGGCGAAAGCCTGGAAAACGCCCACGAGGAGAGCGTGGGTATTCGTCATGCGGTCCAGGTCCTCCCGTTGTCGACGGAGAAGGTCCAGCACTCCCATGACGACACCCCCCGCCACAAGGGCAATGGCGATGGAGAAAAGGGAACGGAACGTTTCCTCCGCGAACCGGTCGAACCACAGGGCGGCCAGGACAGCCGGGATCGTGGCCAACCATACCCTGCGTCCAAGCCGACGGTTACCCCGCAGGACCGGGTTGTCGCCGCTTTTCAGCCAACAGCGAGTCAGGTCGCGGATGTCGTCGAGGAAGTAGATGACCACGGCCCCGAGGGTCCCCGCATGCAGGGCCACGTCGAAGGCGCGGGAATTGAGGAGTGCGCTGTCCCAATGAAGGACCTGGGGCAGAACGGCCAGGTGGGCCGAGGATGAGATGGGCCAGAACTCGGTTAAGCCCTGCAAAACGCCCAACACGACCGCTTCCATCAATAACGGCATGTCATTTCCCCCCACTCCGAAGGCACGAAGAAAGGATCCGTTTCGAATTTCCTTGATCCCTCATGTCCTGGTGCTGGATCACGAGGCCTTGTCCTTATTGATCTCGAGCATCAAGACTTCGGCCCTCATGCGGTCCAGCGAGGAAGCGTTCGGGCGATCCTTGAATTCCGCAAGGACCTTCATCGCCTCCGCGGAATTCCCGGATTGCCGCAAGGCCACTGCGAGGTTCACGGCCAGGACAAAGGTCAATCGGGGCCTCAAGGGAGCCAAGAGGGCGGCGGCCTCCTTCGCCCGACCCAGCCGGCCCAAGGCGGCCGTATAGTAGGCCAGCACGGACTCGCTCTCGGGCGAGCGCTTCAGGGCTTGTTTCAGGAGCGTCTCGGCCAGGGCCCAATCGCCCTTCGCGTCGTGATGCTGGGCCTGCAGGAGAAGGGGTGCCACGGCCCGAGGCTCCTCCTGGGCAAGTTCCCGGAGCGCCTCCAGGCCCTCTTCCTCCCGTCCGGTGTTCTCGAAGAACAGGAACATCTGCTGGAGGACATCCAGGTCGTCGGGAGCCAGTGAAGCCGCCGCCCGGATCTGTTCCCAGGCGAGTTCCTCGTGCTCCGTTCTCAGGTAGACCTTGAAGAGGTTCACGTGGGCCACGGCCGAGTCCGGGTTACGGTCCAGGAAACCCAGGAGCCAACGTTCCGCCTCCTCCGCTCGACCCGCGTGCAGATGGGCGATCCCCAATCCCAATTCCGCCTCGTCCGTTTCCTGCGGGGAGGCCGCCTTCTCGCGAACCTTCTCGAAACAAGCGACGGCCGGATCCCAGAGGCGGCCCCTCAAGGCGCGGCGTCCGATCGAAAGAAACCCGGAGCTGTCCGTCGTCGCGGACATCTCCTTCTCGATCAGGGTCCGGTAATCGTCGCGTTTCATGAAGGAGCGTTCGCCGGGCTTGTCCCCGGCATCCGGCACGGCCACGATCTCGCCCAATGCCTCGAGTTGTTCGATGACGAACAGGTCGTTCGGAAGGTGTTCAAGGGCCGCCCAATAGGCCCCGGCGGCCCGCTCCGTATCGCCCATCGCCTGGTAGGTTCGGCCAAGGTTCGAATGGATCCAACCCACGTCGGGTGCCAGCGTCAAGGCCTTCTTGTAGAAGGATTCGCTCTTCTCGAGTTCACCCGTCGCGCGGAAGCAGAATCCCAGTTGGAAGCAGGTCAGGGGGCAATCCGGATCCGTCTCGAGGATGCCCACCAGGACATGGATGGCCTCCGCCAGACGTCCGGCGGAAAGCATCGCCTCGGCTTCCCTCCATTTCGGCCACTTGGCCGTGAAGAGGCGAAAAAGGTAGTTGCCTGGAACGGAAGGATTCTCCGCCAGCACCCTTTCCATGGCCTTCACGCCCGCCGCGAAAGGATACCCCTTTTCACGAGCCTCCTGGGCCAGGTCCGCGGGAACCGGCACGTGCTCCGGCAGGTGGTGGAACTCCGCCAGCACCTTGGGGAGCGTGACGAAGGCAATGTCTTCGGGGATTGGGTCCAACGGGGACTCCGGGAGAAGCGAATGAGCGGCGAAAGACCGTTATTCTAACACGAGTGCAGAAGACGTCCCCTCAAATAAGAAGGCCCGGCCCCGATCCGGGGCCGGGCCTGCCGGGCGGCGGTTGATAAGGGGTCACCCGCCGTCGGCGACCATCAAATCGGCGACCTGCCGGAACTCCTCGGGATGGTCCGGATGAAGGGCGTGGTTGATGTAATCCTCCAGAGCCGTAATGCCGAGGGCCTTCATCCTCTGCACCACGCAGGTCCGCACGGCCCCGAACCTTTTGGGGCCGAAACGCATGCCCGTCCTCTCGTCCAAGAGATCGGTCAGTCGACGCAGGTCGGTGAAACTCATCTTGGCGGATGGAACGCCGGTGATTCCGTCTTCCACGGCTTCCTTTCTCAGTTCCCCGATCAAGAGAGACCGCCCGTCCAAAGACGGATCTCCACCGGGCAACGGCCGACGAAGGAAAGGCAGGATGCGTCCGGCTCGCGACGGGGCCAGTCGGTCGGCCGGCTCGACTTGAAACGGGCAGGCTTCAGGGAGACGCAGTCCCTCTCATGGACCGCCCACATGAACCGCTGGTAGAAATGGACGACCGCTTCCGTGAAGAGCTCGCGGTTCCCAGTGGAACCGGGAGAACGGCGTTCCGCGGCTTCCCGAAGAACGTCGCGGAAGGCCGGAGAGCTGCGCAGGACCAAGACGCCGGGTTGGGGGTCCTCGAAACGGAGAAGGAGCTCCAGGGAAAGGTCGACGCCTCCCTCCTCCCGGACGGAGAAATACTGGGCCGCCAGGCCCAGCCAACCCTGCAGGGCCTCGTTCAAAAGGCCGTGCAGTCCACGGCTGTCGACTCCGGCGGGTTCGGAGAGGGCTCCCGTCCCTTCGGTGCGTGGTCCGATCATACCCATGTTTCCCCTTGCGCCACGAGGATTGGTTCAGGCGACGGCAACCCGGTCCCTGGAAAGACGCTCGATGGCGAGTTCGATCTCCCGCCCCCGCTCCTCTTCCTCGAGATACTGCAGGTACTGCTCGTAGGCCGTCATCCGGAAGATCCGCATGCGGTCGGCGATGAAAAGCCGCACCTCGTCGTAACGCTTCATGTCGAAACGCTGGCCCGTTCGGTTGAAGACGATCTCCGAGAACCGGCGGAACTCGGAAAGTCTCAAGTGGTAGGCGCTGTCGTTTTTCATGTCATCCTCTTTTCAAGCGGCGTTGCGTCCTTCTCGACCGCGTCCGCTTGCGCTCCTATACAAGCAAGAGGGATGCCAAACAACGTGTCGAAATCACGTTGTTTTCCGGGCACCGATACGTTCAACCTGGGTAAAAAAGACGCAGGTGGGAAAAAAGGATCGGGAACGGTCGGGAGGAAAGCGGCCCGACCGGGTTGATCTCAGCGCCCCGGGATGGAAAGGCGACCGGCGTGTTTGAGGGCCCTCGTGATGACGTAGAAAAGGCCCGATGCGGCCAGAAGGACCCACCAGCCCGGGTGGAGCGCCAGATCCCCGGAGGAGGCAAGGCGGCGCAGGGCGGCGAGCAGGGTGAAGGCGAAAGCCAGTCCGAACACGCCCGGATACTCGCGCCGCAGGACCGTGCGGAGCGAGAAGGGGAGCGAAGCTCGAGAAAGACGGGATGACGGCGGGCGTTCGGGCGGCCCATTTCTCGTATCCCGCGCGGTACCGGCGACGAAGGAACTCCTCCTCCGCGAACATGATGCGCTCGTAGTACAACCCGTACGCCAGGGCGAAGACCAGGGTGAACCAGGGGGAACGCAGGAACAACACCACGCCGAGCGCCATGAGGAAGTTACCGACATAGAGCGGGTGACGCATCGTGGAATAGATGCCCGTGGAATTGAGACGGGAGGCTTCCTGCTTCGCCACGTTGCGGCCCGAAGTGCCCGCCGGCACGAAACCCGCAACCAGGACGCGCACGGCGAGGCCGAGGCAGGAGACGACGAAACAGACGACATCCCAGGACCCCGGCTCCTGGCGGGAAAACCCCGCGTCCGCCGCCGCCCAGAAGGCCAAAGGCAGGATGAGCAGGGGCAGGTAGCTCCTCCAGCGGAAAAGCCAGTTGCCCTGGCGTTCGATCTCCTCCTTCAGCGCCATGGGTTCCCTTTCCTTCCGCGGTTCACTGGACCCGGGTGTCGGAGACCTTGTCGTGCCAGGTCTCTCCCTTCGGATCCCAGAGCATCCAGAGGCATCCCAGGCCCAGGGGGGCCAGGGAGACGACCTTCATCAGGCTTCTCACGATCGCCTTGCCCCAGTCCGGCTGAGGTGTGACCCGAAGGCCCATCACCTTCTTCCCGATGGTCTGTCCGTTCCAAAGGACCAGGAGAAGGACGTCGTAGATCACGAATGCGATGCCGCCGGTCGGGATGGCGACCACGGCCAGGACGATGGAATCGATGAGGAAGGCGACGACCCGCTTGAGGAACATGTTCACGAAAAACCCCCTTTCCGGACCTGCCGGACGGCTTCGTACAAGACGATCCCCGCGGCGGTGGAAAGGTTCAGGCTCCGGACCGGTCCCTCCACCTGGGGGATGGCCACCATCCTATCACAATATTTTTCATGGAACTCGGCGGGGAACCCCGCCGTCTCCCGGCCGAAGACCAGGTAATCCCCGTCCCGGAAGGGGATGTCCCACAGGCCACGCCCGCCCTTCGTCGAGAAGAAATGCAGGTTCGCGCCCGGAATCAAGGTCGTAAGGAAATCCTCCCACGTGACGTGGCGGACAGGGTCCACGTGTTCCCAATAGTCGAGCCCGGCACGGCGCACCTGGGGCCCGTCCAAGTGGAAGCCCAACCGGCCGACAAGATGCAGTCGCGCGCCCGCCGCGAGGCAGGTGCGCCCGATGTTGCCGCAATTGAAAGGGATCTCGGGTTCGAGAAGAACAACGTGAAGCATTTCATGCGTCTCCCCCTCTCCCTTGATGGGAGAGGGTCGGGGTAAGGGTGGATCGGATTTATACTACCGCAATACCAGCAGTTTGCAGACCCGTTCCTTCGTGGTGGTGGAGAACTTCAGGTAATAGACCCCGTTGGCCAGAAGCCGTTCCTTGTCGTCGCGGAGCGTCAAGGTATATCCGCCCGAAGCGACCTGGGTCAGGCGCTTCGTGGCCACAAGGCGGGAGGATGGCGTGTAGAAGCGCACGGTTAATTCCGCCGCGGGCTTGGGGAAGTTCACCCAGAACATCACCGTCTCGCCCTCTTGGACCGGATTGGGGTAAAGGACGATATCCTCCACGCCGTTACCGGGGGTCGGTGTCCAGGTCGGGGTGGGAGAGCAGGGGACCGCGGAGGCCACGTAGCAGGGCGTGGGAGTGCTCGTGGGCGTCGCGGTGGGAGTGGGGGTGGCGCATCCCTGGCCCGACGAGGTGGCGAGCAGGCGCGCTTTCATGTCGACGCCCTCATAGGTGGTCGGAGAGAAGGTCCAGTCCGAGATCATGCAAGGGCTGGCGCCCGTGTGCATGCTCCACCCGGTCCAATGGTACTGGTGCAAATCCATCCAATTCAGGACGGACACGATCCCTCCGGTGAACTGTCGCAGGCCATCCCTTTCCTGTCCCACTTCCCCCACCAGGATGGGGTGGTAGCTCTTGAGGACGGTGATGTAGTTGTCCCAGGGCGTTGCCTTCCAGGGATAGATATGGGTGGCGTAAATGAGGCCGTTGCCGCCGCTTTCGGTGAGCGCCCAGCCGTTGGTTCGTCCCGCATAACCGGGCACGATCCCCCGCAGGTCATAGGCCCAATCGAGCCCCCCCACCACCACGGCGTTCATCGCTCCGGTTGCGCGAACGGCGTTCAGGAGAGCCTGCATTCCGGGCGTATTGAAGGAACCGAAAGTGCCCCCGTCCCTCCAGATGTTCCAGGACGTTCCGTGCGGTTCGTTGTAGAGATCGAAAAGGACGGCGGGGTTGTTGGCGTAGCGCGTCGCCACATCGGTCCAGAACGTGACCGCGTTGTTGTCGGGCATGCCCCAGATGTCGGTCGCAGTGCCCCAGGATCCCGTCCCCGACCAATGAAGGTCCAAAAGGACGTAGGCGTTTGCGGCGGAGCACATGTTCACGATGGAATCCACGATCCCGCGGTACGTGTTCATGTTGACCGAACCGTCCTTCGAGTTGGTGTAGCCGAACCAGAAATCCTGGCTCATGGGCAGGCGGACGATGTTGGTCCCCCAATTCGTCAGGACCTCGTTCACGGTCACGGTGATGGGATAAACCCCGCTGCCCGCAGGTCCTTCCCCGGTGTCCCGCCATTCCATCGAGGGGATGTTGACACCCTTCAAGCGGATCAGGCAGTCGTTGGAATCGTAGACCTTGTTGCCGACCACGCGAAGGGCCAAAGGCGCCGCTTGAAGGATCCCGGGAAGAATGGAGAGGATCAGGAGAAGAAAAGTCGTACGTGTTCTCATGGTTTCCAATATATCAGGGGATGGTGGAATAAACGCGGATTGGATCCGGAATTCCGTTGATATAGACGCCTGAACGCCTTCGGGGTGTCATGAAAGCGTTCCCATGCCATTTAGAAAGGCATCCCGGATGCAAAGGTTGGATTATTGATTGGGGACGGGCGTTGTGACGGACTGAAGCTTCAACCACTCTTCCTTCTGCTTGGGGGAAACCTTCCCCGTGTTGCCGCAGACGGAACAGGAAGGAGGAGGTTCGGAGGGACCGCTCAACAATTGCGTTTTCGCCGCCGTGGCCCGCTCGGCGCTTTTCCCCAGGCAAGCCGGGCACACCTCGGTTTGAAGGTTGGGCTGAACGAGGAAGATCCAGGCCGCTACCACCAATGCCACCATCACGATCGCTGCTTTCATTCGATCCCTCCGTAATTCCCGACTTGCGTTCATCTAGAAATCGAACTTCCTCCCCGTCAGCTTCTCGTAGGCCTCCACGTACTTGTCCCTCGTCTTCTTCACGATCTCGTCCGGGAGGACCGGCCCCGGCGGGGTCTTGTTCCAATCCTTCAAGGTCAGCAGGTAATCGCGCAGGAACTGCTTGTCGAAGCTCTTCTGGCCGCGACCGGGGGCATAGTCGGCCTTGGGCCAGAACCGCGAGGAATCGGGCGTCATGACCTCGTCGATGAGGATGAGGTTCCCCTCGAAGATCCCGAACTCGAACTTGGTGTCGGCGATGATGATGCCCTTCTGCTCCGCCAGGTCCCGCCCCCGCTTGTAGATGGAAAGGGAGGCCTCCCGCACCTTTTCGGCCAGCTTCGCGTCCCCCAGCACCTTCTTCATCTCCTCGAAATCGATGTTGAGGTCATGGCCTTCCTCGGCCTTGGTGGAGGGCGTGAAGATGGGTTCGGGCAGTTTCGCCGATTCCGTGAGGCCGGCCGGGGGTCGGATGCCGCAAACCGTGCCCTTCTCCTTGTACTCGTTCCACCCGGAACCCGAGAGATACCCGCGCACGATGCATTCGGCGGCGAGCGGCTTGGCTTTCTTCACGATCATCGACCGGTGTTCCAGCTGGTCGCGGGCCCCGCGGAAGGGCTCGGGCAGGGTGTCGATGTCGGTCGAAAGGATGTGGTTCGGGATGAGGTCCTTCACCTGGTCGAACCAGTAGAGGGAGATCTGGTTCAGCACGACGCCCTTGTCGGGAACGCCGTTGGGCATGATGACGTCGAAGGCCGAGATGCGGTCGGTCACGACCAGGAGGATGCGGTCGCCCAGGTCGTAGATGTCGCGCACCTTGCCGCGCTTCGGGGCCGGCGCCCCGGGGATGTTCGTCTCCATTACCATCTTTGTGGTCATCTCAACCCTCCAGGAGTTTCCGGTCTCTTATCATAGGTCATTCGCTTCAGGGTTTGAAAAGTTTGAAACGTGTGAAAAGTTTGAAAAGTAAATGAAAATCACCCATTCGCGATCATCCTTTTGGGTCGGGCATATTTTTCGCCTTTGTATCGCGTTCCCTGAAGATGGTTGATGAAGTTGGAGGTCATCCCTCCGATCTTGGAAGCCAGTCTCTTGAGTCGGTCATACTCTTCCGCCTTCAGATATCCCTGATCGCGGGCGATGCACAATTGTGCCCGTACTTCACCACAGGATCCTTTGGCGATATATAGGAACTGGATAAATTCCGTAGTGGATCCTCTTTCGTAGCCTTCTGCAATATTGGACATGATCGAAATACACGCTCTTCGTATTTGGTCACACAAACCCCAATCACCCGAGAAGGGGCGCTTGCGAGTCTCAGCGTAAATACTGTTGGTCAGTATCCGCGCTTCTTGATAGATGTGCAGTTCTTCGAACGTTTTGGCGGCTTTATGTCCGGTTTCCTTTGGGTTATCCACGATATTGCCCATGTGTCCATTTCATACTTTTCGCACTTTTCAAACTTTTCACACTTAACTGCTGGCAAGGAACTCCACATACATTCGAACCCCGTCCTCAAGGCTCGTCGCCGGCTCCGTAAACCCCGCCCCTCTCATCTTACCCATCTCGGCCTGCGTGAAATACTGGTAACCCTCGCGGTACTTCTCGGGCGTGTCCACCCAGGTGATGTCGGGCTTCCTCCCCATCGCCGCGAAGACCGCATGCGACAGGTCGAGGAAGGGACGGGCGGTCCCCGATCCCGCGTTGTAGATGCCGTTCATGGGTTTTCTTCCCAGGCAGAAGAGACACATCGCCACGATGTCGTCCACGAAGACGAAATCCCGCTTCTGCTGACCGTCGGCGATGCCTTCCTTGTGCGACTTGAAGAGCGTCATCTTGCCGGTCTTCACGATCTCGTGGTAGCCGTGGAAGATCGAGGAGGCCATGCGGCCCTTGTGGCCCTCGCCGGGGCCGTACACGTTGAAGAACTTCAATCCCCACCAACCGCTGGGCCGGGTGTCCTGCGAGAGGGCCCAGACGTCGAAATCATGCTTGCTGCGGCCGTAGAGGTTCAGGGGCTTCAGGTCCTTCACACGCGAGTGGTCGTCGGAATATCCGTTCTCTCCCCGTCCATAGGTGGCGGCGGAAGAGGCGTAGACCAGGGGGATGCCCCGCTTCGCGCACCAGCTCCAGACCTTCCTCGCGTATCCCGTGTTCCACTTCTCCATATAGGGAACGTCGGTCTGACCCGTGTCGGTGCAGGCGCCCAGGTGGATGACACCTTCCACGTTCGTGAGCGTATCGAACTTGTCGGGCAGTCCTTCGCGGTCGATGAAGGGGATCCCCTCCAGCCCGGAAAAACAGGCGCGGGACCGATGCTCCGCGGAATCGGAAAGCACAAGGTCCTTGCGTCCGTTCAGCCAGAGTGTCTTGGCGAGTCGGCTTCCGATGAAACCGCAAGTTCCGGTGACGAGAAGGCTCAAGGCTGGGTTCCTTTCGTAAAGTTCAGGCTGTCATTATAGAAGAAGGTTTCCTGATGAACAAAAAAAGGGGGATCGGGCGATCTCCCCCCCTGCTGAACAAGCCCCCGGAGACGTCGATCAGGCTTCCGGTACACCGCGATCGGAGCCACGACGATAGATGGAAGGCGAAACGTTCAGGACCCGCTTGAAGTGCCTGCAACAATGGGCCGTGTCCGCGAAACCCGCCCGGGCCGCCGATCCCGATATGCTCATCCCCGCCCGCAGGAACTCCCGGACCTTGGCGACCCGGATCCTCATCTGATAGGCGTGGGGCGGCAGACCGGTCTCCTCCTTGAAGCAACGAAGAAGATGAAAACGGCCCAATCCCGATGCTTCGCTCAGTTCATCGAGCGTGACATTCTCCGACCAACGATCGTTCAAGTAATCCCGCGCCTTGCGGACGGCGAGCGCCTCGCTCGGACCCGGCCTCAGCGGGGTCCTTTCCATGTGCTCCAGAAGGAGGACGGAAAGGCAGTACTCGAGGCGGGATTGCCTCTCCAGGGTTGTGGCCTCCCCGGCCAGGCTCCGGTGCATGGCCCGTAGGGACTCGAAGAGGACGGGGCTGTCGGTCTGGTTCGCCTTCAGGTTCATTCCTCCGGAGGGAAAACCCATTTCGGTCGCGGAACGCCGGACCCGGGTCTCGTCGATCTGGAGGACCTCGAAGTTCCCGGGATGCGTGATCCTGCGAGTGACGTGAAGATCGCCCGGCTGGACCAGCATCGTGCGTCCCGTCCAGGCCTGATGGATCCTGCCGCGACAGGACCACTCGCTGTGCCCGTCGCCCGAATCAAGAACGGAACAGAAACTGTACATGGTGTGATAGACGGTCCAGAGACGGTCCGCATGGGTGACATGGAGGGCTTCGACACCGGGAAGGTCCGCGGGATGGAGGACGCGAACGGTCTCCTGGGAAATGGGTTCTCTGGACCGCTTCGAGGAGGGCATGGATGGGCCCCTGAACGGGAGATTCGACTCGATGAAATGATAGTTAAAACCACCCGGGATGAGAACAAAAGGGCCCGGAAATCTTTACCGCCCACGACCTGCCGAAAAATATGTCATCATATCCCTATGAAAAACGATCGAATCCTCGCAGGGCCCCTTCTCCTGTTGTTGGCTTTTCTTCACTTACCAATGCAGGCCCAGGAGAAAAGCGATTTCTTCAAGGTGGGTTGGAAGGACGGTCGCGCCTGGCTCTTTTCCCCCGACGGAAAACCCTTCCTCTCCATGGGCGTCAACGCCATCTCGGACGGCGCCTGGCGGGCCCCCAACCCGACCTTTTACAACCCCATCCCCAACCAGTACGGCGGCGATCCGGAAAAATGGTTCCGGAGCGTCGAGAAACGACTTAACACCTGGGGCTTCAACACGATGGGCGCCTGGTGCCATCCCGATCTCTACCGGCGAAAGACGCCCTACTGCGTCATCCTCCATCTCTCGCCGGGCGAGGGTGCGACCCGTCTCGACGCGGTTTTCTCCGAACAATTCGAAAGCGTCGTGAAGGCCAAGGCCCGTGCCGTCGAAAAGACTCGGAACGATGCGCTCCTCATCGGGTACTTCCTAGACAACGAAATCCCCTGGTGGGGAGAATATGGATGGAAGGATCCGGGCCAGAAAACGCTCCTTGAGAAATACGCCCTGTGGGGGCCCGACGACCCGAACAAGCTGGCCCTTCGTGCTTTCTTTGCGGAGAGATACCAGGGGAAGATCGCGGATCTCAACGCGGTTTGGGGAACGCGCCTCTCCTGCTTCGAGGCCCTCGATGCGCCGATCACCCTCGTGCCGAGGACCCGCCGACAGCGAGCGGACGCCCTGGCCTGGACGGGAAAAGTCGCCGACCGGTTCTTCGAGGTCTGCGTCCGGGCGGTGAAGGAAGCCGATCCGAACCACCTGGTGATGGGTGTGCGTTTCGCGGGCGAGAATCCCTGGGAGGTGGTCGAGGCCTGCGGCAAGTGGTGCGACGTGGTGAGCGTGAACCACTACGCCAAGTCGGCGAACATCGATCGGCAACTATTGGACAACTACCACGTTCGTACGGATAAACCGATCCTCATCACCGAATATTCCTTCCGCGCCATGGAGAACCAGTCCGGCGACCCCAACACGAAGGGCGCCGACGTGACGGTCCCCACCCAGAAGGACCGGGCCGAGCATTTCACCCGTTATGCCATCCAAAGTCTCGACCTTCCCTATGTCGTGGGTCTTCACTGGTTCTCCTGGGCCGACGAATCGCCCCAAGGCCGGTTCGACGGGGAGGATTCCAACTACGGCCTGGTGGACATCCACGACCGTCCGTACGAACTCCTCACGAAGGCGCACCGCTCGCTGAACCGGGAAGCATCCTCCCTCCACGCTCGCGCCGCCTCGCCCTTGCCGGTATCCTTCATCGGTCCGAAGGAACCCTCCTTGCGCACGAGATCGGACGGATCAAAGCCCGCTCCGCGTGCCTTTTTCGAGCCGCGGGAGAACTCCACCGTCCATCCCTGGGGCGACACGGGGAGCGGCGGGCACATCGTTCCCGCTCACGCGAACGGCCTTCTTTCCCTCGCCTGCTCGACCGGCACCGGCTGGGGCTGCGGGGCCACCCTGCCCTCAGTGAAGGGAACCGACGATCTCGCCGGTTGCGACACCGTGGTGATCCGGGCCCGGCTCCCGAAGGATTTGAAGTGCTTCTTTTTCATCGGTGAATCGGGGAATGCGGAACCCGGAAAGACCTCGTACGAATCGAAGCTCGGCGCCGACGGGGAGTCCTGGGAATTCCCGGCGCTCGTGGGCACGGGGAAATGGGAGACCTACCGCATCAACCTTCAGGAATTGCAGAAGCGGGGCGTCTGGGGGAACCAGAAGGGCAACGATATATTGGACCTGCAGGCCATATCGAACGCGGACTTCTATATCCCGGGGAACCAGGGCAACGGCGTCCTGGAAGTGAAGGCGATCGTCTTCAAATGAACGACTTCACCACGAAGGCTCGAAGTCACGAAGAATCGGCGGACGAAAAGAAACGATGATTCGGAGACCCAAGTCTTCCTTGGTGCCTTCGTGTCTTCGTGGTGAAATTCCTCTGCCTACCCGCTGTATTGGGCCTTGACCGCGAGGATCTTGTCCAGGTTGCCCATGAAGGACTGCACCACCTTCGGGTCGAAGTGGGTGCCCGCGCCCTCCTTGATGATGTCCAGCGACTGTTCCAGCGAGAAGGCGGGTTTGTACACGCGCTTCGAGGTAAGGGCGTCGAAGACGTCCGCCAGGGCCACGATGCGGCCGGTGAGGGGGATCTGTTCGCCCTTCAGGTTCTTCGGATAACCGGTTCCGTCCCATTTCTCGTGGTGCGTGAGGGCGATGACCTCGGAGGCCTGAAGGAGGTCGGCCTTGGCGTTCTCCAGGATCTTGGCCCCGTACAGCGTGTGCTTCTGGATCTCCTTGAACTCCTGGGGCGTCAGCTTCCCGGGCTTCATGAGGATGGCGTCCGGCACGCCGAGTTTCCCGATGTCGTGCATGGGCGATGCATAGCGCATGGTCTCCACTTCGGCGGTCGAGAGACCCAGTCCTTCCGCCAGGATGGCGGAATAGCGGCTCATGCGGTGGATGTGCGCGGCCGTGTCGGTGTCCTTGTACTCGGCGGCGATCGAGAGCCGGAAGATGGTATCGAGGTAGGCCTCGCGCAGTTCCTGGGTCAGGGTGGCGTTGCGCAGGGCGATGGCGGCCTGGCTGGCGAGGGAAAGGACCAGGTTCTCGAAGTTCTTCGCGAAAGGAACAACCGTCTTGTTCTTCCGGGCGTTGATGAGCTGGAGGACACCCACCACGTTGTCGGCCGAATCCTTCATGGGCACGATCAGCATGCTCTTCGTGCGGTAGTTGTTCTTTTCGTCGAAGGACTTGTTGAAGTGGTATTCGCGGGCGGCGGGGATCTTGTAGGCATCCGCGATGTTGAGGACGCGACCGGTCACGCCGACGTACCCGGAAAGGGAGGACTTGTTGAGGGAGACGTAGAAACCGGAGAAGGCGCCGCTTCCCTTTCCCGCGGGCGCGGTCTCGGGCAAGGCCACGGCTTCCTTCTTCTGGAGGGCCTTCTGCCGCCGTTCGAGGATCTCGTTCTGCGAAACGGCGAACCTCAACTGAGAGCCTTCCCGCACATAAAGGCTTCCGGCCTCGGCGCCGGTGAACTTGCGGCTTTCGGAGAGGATGAGGTTCAACAGGTCGTTGATGTCTCGTTCGCGGGATAGCGCGATGCCGATCCGATTCAGCGCTAAGAGCTGATCGTGGAGATCACCCATCCGGAAGCACTTCTTCGCCATGGTCCCCGTCATCCTGAAATGCGGTTATTCACCAAGGTTAAACGCTTCTCCCAACCGTTTCATCATACCGCTCAAACCCCAAGCCTGCCAATATCGCCGTGTAAATTAAGTCGACTTTTCTGCCCTTAAATTGGCCCTTTCGGGTTCGCCGAACGTCTCCTTCCCGCTTCCTGGAACTTTTTTATCCGGGGATCACCAGTCCACCGGGCATTTCACCCGCTCACCCGTCCCCTTATGTGCGAATAGAACGTATCCCTTTTCCCGACCGAACCTCCACAATTCGTGGGTAATTCTCACGTCGTCCCTGCAATACCCGATCACCAGGTCCTCCTTCCCTTCCCGCCACCATTGCACAGCTTGGAGCCCGTCGGCCGTCTTGTCGGCGCCGAGGGTCTCCCGCGCCAGGTGGGAGAGGGACAGTCGGTGCTTCAGTCTCGTCTGGAGATCGGCCATCAGGTCGAGGGTGGGAAGGGTCGAGAGGTCGAATGCGGTGTAACCCTGCACGACGCCGTAATCGAACCGCCGCGAATTGAAACCCACCACGAGCGTCGCGGCCCTCAGGTGCCGGACCAGTTCCGCCGCGTGTTCCTCCCGGTAGACGAAGTACTCGTCCTTCTCGACATCGTAGACCACGGCGCAGGCGATGCGCATGGCAGGCAGGTTGTTCCATCCGCCCATGACCTCCCCGGCGAGGTAACGCGTCTCGATGTCGAAAACCACGGGTCCGGTCCTTTCGGGCGGAACGGGTGCGGGAAACGCAGGCGCTTTTCCCGGATCCATCGCGTCCCTCTCCGATTCGGAAAAGGCGGAGGGGCGCGAGTTGGCTCCCCGAACCTCCTCCCGGGATCCGTCTTCGCCGTTTTTCCCTTTCCCGACGGCTTTTGATCGTTCAACCCGCGGGGTTCCCTCGATGCGACCCAAAATCTGCAGAGCCGCGCCCTTGTCGAGGGGGTGGTTTCCGCTGCCGCACTTCGGGGATTGGATGCAGGCGGGGCACCCCTCCTCGCATCCGCAGTCGGCGACCATCCCGGCGGTGGTGGCGAGAAGTCCCTCGAATTCCGCATAGGCCTTTCGGGTCAGTCCCACCCCCCCGGGATACCCGTCATAGATGAAGATGACGGGTTGGGGCACCTGCGGGTGGGCAGGCGTGGAGACGCCCCCGAGATCCCATCGATCGCAGAGGATGTGCACAGGCATCATGGCGATGAAAGCGTGCTCGACGGCATGGAGCCCGCCCATGAAATGCCGCCCCCGATCCGTCACCTCGGCATTCAAGCGTTGTGGAAGCTTCAGCCATATCGCCTCGGTCTCGAAGATCTGCGGCGGAAGGGTGAGCGGATGGGTTGCGATAACCTGTCCATCGGCCGTTCGATGCGTCTCGTAGTTGATGAATCGTTGCGTCACGCGGACCCGTCCGAAATGGAGCGTGCAGGGGCTGCCCGCGGCCCCGACCGCGCGCGTGGCCTCCTCCTCCAGGATCTCGGTCTCCTCCTCGTAGTTCACCTGGGTGTAGAAATCGACCGCCTCGCCGGAAACCTGGATCCTGCGCTCCTCCCAGGATAGGTCCTTCACCACGTACTGCATCCCCTGGTGCAGGTACACGGCACCCGGGTGGCAATCGCGGAAAGCGCGATGCGAATCGATGGTGCCGATCAATTCCCCCGATTCGCGATCGACGATGGAATAACCTTCTCCGATGTCCCGGATGGAAACCCCCCGCTGGGGCCTCGGATCGGAGGCGAAGAGGCGGCGCCCTTCCGCCGATTCCAAGAGGCGCCCCTCCTTCAGGAGACCCGGCGTCTCGCGTGAAAGGATGCCGTCGTACAGATCGTCGTCCCGCTCGGGGTCCAGCGGTGATTCGGCAGCCGCGCAAAGAAGATGCGCGCGCGCGATGACCTCGTTCCCCACGTCGGCCACGATCGCTTCGGGGCGGAACTCGAAGAACTTCCCCGGATGCCTCATCCAGTACTGGTCGAGGGCGTCCGGCATCCCGACCAGGAAGATGAGGGAGGATGCGTCACCCCGTCCCACGCGGCCTGATCTTTGCCAGGTCGAGATCATCGTTCCCGGATATCCCACCAGGATGCAGGCATCCAGCCCACCCACGTCGATCCCCACTTCCAGCGCCGAGGTAGAGATGACGGCGCTCAATCGATCCGAGAACAACAGGGCCTCGATCTCCCGCCGTTCCGAAGGCAGGTATCCGGCCCGGTAGGAGCGGATCCGGCCTTCCCATTCGGGATGGGCCCGATTCACCCACATCGAAATGAGTTCCGTGATCTTCCGGGCCTTGGTAAAGACGATGGTCTTGAGGCCCGCTTCCACACAATGGGCCAGGAGCGTCACGGCGTCGGTGTAGGGTGATGCCGGCGGGTTCCAGAGGACGAAGGTCTTGGTCGAGGTGGGGGCCCCGCTTTCCGAGATGACTTCGAAGGGAAGCCCCGTCAGTTGCCCCAGGAATTCATTAGGGTTTCCCACCGTGGCGGAGCAGGCGATCCACCGGGGCCGCGACCCCTGGAGCTCCAGGATGCGCCGCAGGCGCCGGAACACATGGCCCACGTGGGATCCGAAAACGCCGCGATACGAGTGGGCTTCGTCCACCACCACATATTTCAGTTTCCCGAAGAAGTGGGACCAGCCATCCTGGTTCGGAAGGAAACCCAGGTGCAACATGTCGGGATTGGTCAAAAGGATTCCGGGCGGGTTTTTTCGGATGCGCGCCCTGCGGGAGGAAGAGGTATCCCCGTCATAGATCTCGGCCGTGATGGGATTCATCCGGGCCGAGGACATCAACCCGGATATCTCCTGCAGGGTTTTCAGCTGGTCCTGGGCCAGGGCCTTTGTCGGATAAAGATAGAGGGCTTTCGCGGAGGGATCCTTAAGGATGGATCCTAGGACGGGAAGGTTGAACACCAGGGTCTTTCCGGAGGCCGTTGGGGTGGTAATAGCGACGTGTTTGCCGCTTTCGAGCGCTTCCCATGCGCGTGCCTGATGGACCCAGGGTTCGTGGATGCCCGTCCCGGTGAAGAGGGATGCCAAGGGGGGCGCGACGCAGGAAGGCCATGGCACGGTCCTCTCGGGACGGGAAGGAACCGTCTCGACATGGACCAATCGATCGCGAAATTCTTCGCGGCGGAAAAGGTCCTTGACGAGTAACTTGGGGTCCTGTCGGGATCGGGTGGGACGGAAGGACATGAGAAGGATGATAACGAACCCGGTGATGGGTCACAAGAACCAGGGAGGGAATCCGGCCGATCGCACGGAAAGCCCGCCGGGGCCGCACCGCGAGCAACACGAAGGGCCCCTGGCGAGAGGGACGTTGAATCCCTACACCCTCATGGGCATGATGACGCAAAGATAATCCGCGTCACCCTTGGGGCGGAAAACGCCCGGATTCAACGGCTGGGTGAGTTCCAGGATCACCTTTTCGGTTCCCACGTTCTTCAGGACATCCAGGACGTACTTGGCGTTGTATGCGATGGCCAGATCCTCGCCCCCGGGGAAATCGACGGCGATCTCCTCGCGGGATTCCCCGATATCAGGGGTTTTGGTGGAGATGACCAGGTTGTTTGTCTCGAGTTTGTAACGTACGGAATAGGATTTTTCCGAAGCCAAGATCGAAACCCTTCGGGTGGCGGCCGCGAGGGCAGCCACGTCCGCTTCCACCTTCTTGTCGGAATCCTTGGGAATGACCTGCTCGTAATTGGGGAACTGACCCTCGATAAGCCGGGAAACGATCTCGACCCCAGCCACCACGAACTTGATCTGGTTGTCTGTGGCCGTCACCTCGACCACGATCTCGTCCTCCTTGCCCTTGGATGCGTCGGAGACGATCTTGGACACCTCGTTCAGGGTCTTGGTGGGGATGATGACGGAACAGGGGTTATCACCCTTCCCTTCCAGCTTTTTCTGGATGAAGGCCAACCGATGACCGTCCGTCGAGACCATCTTCAAGCGGTTGCCCTCGACGTTGAAGAATACGCCGTTCAGGACGTAGCGTCCGTCATCCGTCGAAACGGCAAAGAGGGTCTTTCGTACCATTTCCAGGAAGACGGAGCCCTTGATCTTGTAGGCCTTCTCCTTCCGGACGTCGGGAAGGATGGGAAAATCGTCTTTCGGCATTCCGTGGATCTTGAACTGGGATTTCTGGCAGACCATGATCAATCGGTGATTCTCGTCCGTCTCGATGTCCACGTTGGAATCAGGCAGTTCCCTGCAAAGGTCGGAGATCTTCTTCGCGTTGATGGTGATGCTTCCCTTGTCGACCACCTCGGCGGGCACCGAACAACGGATACCCATGTCCAGATCGGTCGCCACGAATTCGAACCGGTTGTCCTTGGCTTCCAACAGGATGTTGGCAAGGATCGGCATGGTTTGCTTCGCCGCCACGGCGTTCTGGACGGTTAAGACTCCCTTGAGCAGATCCGCACGGGGTACCACGACTTTCATGAAAAGCTCCTTTTAAGCGTCCTGTCTTTACTGTAAAGAGTCTATTTAAAAACAAGTAGCCGTAGTGTTGGTGGGGATATGTGCAGGAAAACCACCCCGATCAACTCGGACGCAACGGAATCGTTATCGGGGACTGGGTATGTTTTGTGGGTATTATATGGCAAATCCACAACCCCGCAACCGATTTGGGTTGTCGTGCCCATTATCCGGAAACGACCTCGTGATTTGTGGATGGTTCGGTGGATGAAGGGTTTCCCGGGAAGATCCGGGACGTTACAGAGAGGAAGGGAACGATCCGATCACCCCCGGGAGCCGGTGCCGTCCCGTTTCTGGATTATGCGTGGGAAGAACCCTCGGTAAGGGTTTTCCGGAGGGACTGGATCTCGGCGGCGAGGGTGGGATCGGTGGAAGAAAGATCGTCGATCTTGTCGTAGGCGTGAATGATGGTGGTGTGATCCTTGCCCCCGAAAGCCGCCCCGATCTCGGACAGCGAATGGGGGGTCAATTCCCGGGAGAGGTACATGGCGACCTGACGGGGGAACGCCACCGATTTGGTGCGTTTCCTGGAGCGCATATCGAAGAACTTGCAATTGTAACGCTCCGCCACCAGCCGCTGGATGGTCTCGATGGACACCCGGCGGTCGTCGGAGGGCAGCGAGTCCTTCAGGACCTCCTTGATGGCGTCCAGGGTGATCTCCTGCTTGGTCAGGGAGGCGAAGGCCAGGACCCGGAGCATGGAACCTTCCAGCTCGCGGATGTTGGATTTCACGTGGTGGGCGATATACGTCATTACCTCGTTAGGGACCACCGCACCCGCGCCGGCGGCCTTCTTTCGAAGGATGGCCACCCGGGTCTCGAGATCGGGTTCCTGGATGTCCGTCACCAGCCCCATCTCGAAACGGTTTTTCAGGCGCTCCTCCAGGCGGATCTCCTTCGGATGACTATCCGAGGTGGCGACGATCTGCTTTCCAGCCTCGTAAAGCACGTTGAAGGTGTGGAAAAATTCTTCCTGCGTGGATTCTTTCCCCTCCCAGAACTGGATATCGTCGATGAGAAGGAGGTCCACGGTGCGGTATTTGTTGCGGAAATCAAGGCTTTTTCCGGACTGGATGGACTCGATGAAATCGTTCAGGAACCGCTCGGACGAGATATAGAGGATCTTGACGTTGGGGTTCTGCTGGCGGGCGTAATTGCCGATGGCTTGCAGGAGATGCGTCTTGCCCAAGCCGACCCCCCCATAGATGAACAAGGGGTTGTAGGACTTGCCCGGCGACTCCGCTACCGCTAGGGATGCGGCGTGGGCGAAACGGTTGCTGTTGCCCACCACGAAGTTGTCGAAGGCGAATTTGGGATTCAGTACGAATTCATGGGCCTTGGTTCCGCGGGTTGAGACGGGTTTTTCGATGAAGGTCAGTTCAACCTGGGCAGGAACAGCAACTGGAGCCCCGCTCTTGGTCTCGGACAAGAGGTCCGGGGAATCGGGAGCGGCGGTTCCGGGGTTTTCCTGGGTGCGAAGGGAGGGGTCGACTTCGAAACGGATCTCCAATTGCTCGGGATGACTGTCCCGAACGGCCTTCTGGATATCACAGCTGTAATGATCGCGGATCCAATCCCTGAAGAACTCGTTGGGAACGAGGACCTGGAGGGTATTCCCGTCCACCAGGGAACCCTTGGTGGGCTTGAACCATGTCTCGAAACTTTGCCGATTCAGGTCCTTTTGAAGGGCCTCCAGGCAGCGGTTCCAGACGTCCGTTGAGCCGGTCATCCACAAGCCTCCCCGACGGGAAAACACCTAAAAACGGCCAAAACAAAAGGATTCCCGGGGGTTTGGGTTGGTTTATCCCCGGCTTATCCCCATGAACGACCTATCCCGAAGAACCCTGCGAAACGTCCCCTCACGGGCGGCTTTTCCACACCTGTGGATGAGCCTGTGGATAAGTTGTTCGCTCTCGGTGGGCTGATCCGCCGACCCCGCAACAAAGGGGACGCGCGGGGCCTCCCTGCTGAAAAACAAAGGGATGCCGCCCAAGCCTCGGTGGGTGGAGAAAAAAGAACCGTTCATCCACAAATCCACACGCGGCCGCAAGACACGGATTCGGAAAGTTTTATGAGTGTTGGTTCGCGAGGTCGCCGCGGTGGGCCCGACAAGAAACCCGTTGATCGTCACTTCCGCGAAACGCGTATCCACGGCGAAAAGTCATTGTTTTGTATCTTGCCATACCCTTTTAAGCTTTTTGGATTCGAAGTCAAGGAAATTTTACCCGAAAGAGCGGGAAGAAAAATTTTTCTTTCCCTTCAAAAGCGCGAGGATTTGAAAAATTTGCTCCTTGATTTTTTTTGACGCGCTTGTTCCGGATAAGAGGCGGTGAAAACCATCACGGCACGAAGGCCAGGACTCCGGGCTGTGAACCCACGGGAAAGGATCGGGTCGCTGCAAAGGTGTCCGAATCGAATTCCAGGATCGAATCCTCCATGAAGGCGCAGGCCCAGAGGTGTGAGCCGCTCGAGGCGAGTCCCATCAATCCGCCGGATGCCGGGCGTGCGACGGGATTTCCGGGACCGCGGAGCACGATACCCGTTGCGGCGTCGTAGCACATCAATCCCCCTTCCCATCCGCTCACGAAAACCCGGCCGTTCTCCGCCGCCGTTCCGAAGGCGGGATCGGATCCGGTGAGGTCCACGATGCGCTCCACCTGGTCCGTGGAGGGGTCGATGACATGGACGCTTCCCTGCAGTTTGTTCGTCCAATCGGGGTTGTATCCGCTGGTGCAGAGAACGTGGACACGGCCTCCCGCGACCAGCAACGTCTGCGAATTCTCGCCGACGGTCACCGGCGAGGCGGCGGTGAAGGAGAAGGATGAAAGGTCCACGATTCCTACGGTTCGGCCCGAACCGAAGCCGGGCAGTCCGACGTACAGTTTTCCGCCCGCGATCGCGAGGCCGTCCGGGTTCGATCCCTGGGCCGGCGGAACAGCGAGCGTGGCCGCCACGGACAGGGAGGCCATGTCCACCTTGAGGATCCGCCCGGCGTCATAGCAGGAGACATACGCCGTTTCGCAGTCGGCGAAGGCGATCTCCACGGGATTCGTGCCGGGTTCGAATTGGATCGTGCCGGCTGGCACGTTGGGCGTGCGGGCGCCGTAAAGGCGGAGGTTGTTGCCGGAGGAATTCACGACCACGAGGCGCTCTCCGCAGGACCGCACGGACTGAGGATAGATGGCCCCGACGGCGGGTCCCGGGAAATGCATCCCGTTCGACGGCAGCACGAAGGAGAGATATCCGCCGTTCCCGTTCACGACGGCCAGGTAATGGTCGAGGGTGAGGGGGCCGGATCCGGGGGAGGCGGGAGGAGCGGTCTGACAGGCCGGGAAAAGGAACGCGAAAGAAAGGAGGAAAATCACAACAACCGAATCGGACGACCTGGCAGGTTTGATCATGACGTACTCCCGAGAAAGAAGGAATGATCCATTCAGAATCCAACGGATGTTTTCAGCTCCCATTGGCGACCGGGAAGAGGGTACTCGTTCAGGTCGCGGGCCTGGACATCCGTCAGGTTGTGGATCGTGAAGGCGAAAACAAGGTCTTGTGCCGGTTCGACGGAAAGACCGGCCTGGATGGTCAGGTAACCAGGCAGGTAGGAGACGTTCGGGGCGTCCAGCCAGCGGTAGGAGACGAACCGGGAACGCACGTGCATTCCGACCCGTTGGCGCCAGGACAAGCGCAAGCCCGACCCGCTCTTGAAGGACGGACGGCGAGGCAGAAGCTTCCCATCCAGGTTGCGGTCCCCGCTCCGGTCCCGCGCCTGCATCCAGGTAAAGGACGAGTCCAGGATGCCGAGAAGCCCGAAGGACATGGGGACGGAGAGGGAACCCTCCCCTTCCAACCCCTTCACGACGGCCCGCGACACGTTCAGGGGCCGCCAGCGCCCGGAGAAATCGGGCGACCATTGGATGAGATCCCGGGCATCGTGTCGGAATGCCGTGAACGAAAGAGCCAGGGGACCGGGGGACCAGAGGAGGCCCGCATCGACGAGCCGGGACCGCTCAGGGCGGAGGTCCGGATTGCCGCGCGCGAAAGCCGCCGCGGAAAAAAAGAGGTCGTCGAAGGACGGGTTCCGCACGGCCAGACCGGCGTTCGCGCGCAGGGCCATGCGGGTGGGAGGGTGAAGGGTGAGCAGGATCCCGGCGCGAGGCGTCGCGCGGGCCGGGAATAGACGGGAGGTCTCGACGCGGACCCCGCCTTCCAGGCTCAGGCGGGCCGCGAAATCCGAGGTCGGGGATACCCCGGGATGGCGGCCGAACAGAAGGCGGGGTTCCAAGGAAAGGAAACACTTGGAATCCCTTCGAAGACCATCGGTCGTACTCTCGAGCTTCTCGTTCGAGGCGCCGGCACCGGCGTGGAGGACGAAACGATCCCCAAGGACCGCTCCGGAATCGGCCGCGAACTCGATACGATCGCCGACATGGGAGTCTTCAACCGCCTGGGGAAGAGCCGCAGGATCCCGGTAATGAACGTCTCGGCGCGTGAAAGACATCGAGAGGGCGAGAGGCGAATCCCCTTCCCCGTTTCCCCGAAAGGATGCCTGGAGACGGCCGCCACCACCGGTTTCCTCGAGACGGGCCCCGGGGGAGGGGAATTCCGAAGGTCCCGGGGCGCCGCGGCGTGAAATCATCCGGTCGAGGTCCAGTGAGAGATCGGGGAAACGGACGCCGCTTGCCGGGGAATGCGAGAGGGAGAGTCCGCCCATCCGCACGAAGGAATCCACGTTGTCGCGTTCCCGGACGGTCCCACGTTCCGGATCGGTGTAGGAGAAGGAGGGCGCGCCGACACCCTGCGAGCCCGTCACGCGGAGGTGCCAGGCTCCGTCGCGGTCCAGGCGCAAACGATAGCGCCCCGCAAGACGGCCGCTGCCGCCGGAACCCGTCGCGGCATCGAAGCGCCCACCCTCCTGCCGGCCGTGAGAGACCAGGTTGACGACACCACCGAGGCCTTCCGAGCCGTAGCGGGACGGGGCACACCCGCGGATGACCTCGACCCGCTCGAGTGATTCCAGAGGGACGAGGGAAAGGTCGGCTCCTCCGCCCTGGAGAGGGTTCAAACGATGCCCGTCCAGGAGCACGAGAACCTGCTCGGTGGAGGCACCGCGCAGGGAAACGAGTTGGGCGGCCCCGACAGCCCCCAGGGAGGCTGTATCGACGCCCGCACTTTCCGTGAGGGCGTCGGCGAGCGTGCGATGATGATGGCGCGTGAGCCGATCCCGGTCCAGAACGGAAGCCGTAAGGGAAGAATTGGGGGCCAAGCGAAGAGAAGAGGTCGTGACGAGGATCTCGGGAAGAAGGAAGGCGTCCTGCGACGGGTCGGCGCCCTCGGCGCGCAGGAAGGTGTGGACGAGAAAGAGGAAAAGCAGGAGAACCCGACGGAACACGCCCAAACGGAAAGGAGAAAGCGCCGAACAACGGCTCGGAATTCCCGGATTCATTCCCATGTTCGGCCCACTCCCCGAGGCCAACAAAAAAACCCGGCCTCCAGTCGGGCGGAGGACGGGTTCAAGGGCCATCGGGAGCGAGGGTCCGGTGAACCGCGCCCCTCGATCCCGGAGAGGACGGACGGTCATTTCCTCGAGGCCGGTCTCCTGGCTTGGGACTGCGCTGGCCGGTCCTTCCCGTCCCCAACGGGGGACAGTGGACTCCCTGAGCGGGATGGTTTCGCGCGATACGACGTCCCTGACAGTGGCGGGTCCGCGCCGGAATCTCACCGGCTTCCCGAACACCTCGAGTGACAACGCAGGACAACATAGGGCGGCGCAGGAACGGAGTCAAGCGGGAAGGAGGACATCCAAAGAAGAGGCCCCCGGAAAGGGGATTCCGGGGGCCGAAAAGCGGGAGAAAGAGACGTCAGCGTTTGCGGGCGATGATCTTCCGATAGCGGGGCAGGTACCATTCGTCGCGCTTCGGGGACAGAGGTGCCAACCAGAAATTCTCGCGGGAGCCGGCACGGCCGATCGAACCGAAGATGCGCAATTGGTGGCGGTTGGAGAAACCGAGACGGGATTCGATCCAGTCCCGTGACTTCCCTTTCCGGGAGGCCCAGAGCAGATAATGGGCTTTCAGGACCTTCATGGGAAAACCTGCGGACCAGAGTGAGACGAGACCTCGGGTTTCCTCGCCTGCGAAGGAAGGTTTCGAACCGTATTTACCGTAGAAGGCATGAAAGAGTTGCGCCTCGTCCTTGCGCGGGAAACGCGTTTTCAAGCGCATCCAGGCGTGGCGGAGACGCACAGCCCTTCGCGAATAATGGAAGCGAAGGAAGTATCCTTGGATGGTGTTGCGATGGATCTTGAGACGTCGAGCCGCCTCGAGGATGTTGCCGCCGCAGATGAGGAACCAATAGAGCATGAAATGGCGTTCCAGATCTTCAGGGACCAAGCCGCGCGACCAGAGACGTCCCAAGGTATGCAAACCGCGAGTCAGATTCTTCTTGTCGACCCTCGCCGGGAATCTCATGAGATCCTCCTTATTAAACGCTCGAAAACATCCCACGGGGCAACGTTTACCTTAATGAGCATACCACTATTTTGCAATTTGAACGCTAAACGGCCATTTTTCTAATACCTGAAAATCGCGACCAATATTAGGGATTATTGGCACAAAGACTTGTCTTGAACATTATTTGTTCGGCGTCACCACATGTGCTGTTCCAAATATTAGGCAATGTGCCTGCCCGGGAAAGGAATCGCCCGGTTTTCATAACTCCCAGGTTGATGGAAAAGGCGGGTGGAGGATTCCCCGGGGATGCCGAGGGGGGTTCGCGTTCGAAGGGACCGCGATCGTGGAGGGGGTCGCTTTCATCGCAGGGAGAAGGGACGCCTCATCCGGAACAACAGGAACAGAAAGACGGTTCCTCCCAAGAGCGCCGTGATCACGCCCACGGGCACTTCCGCCGGGGAAAGGATGGATCGCGCCACGGCGTCACAGGAGGCGAGGAACGCGCCCCCCGCAAGGCCCGACGCGATGAGCAGGCGACGATGTCCGGGTCCCGTGAACGGACGCAGGGCGTGGGGGACGAGCAGGCCGACGAAACCGATCGGACCCGCATGGGCCACCACGAGGCCGGTCAAGAGGGACGCAATCGTCAGGGAGAGGGCCGTGGTCCGTGCGGTCGCCACGCCGCGCGAGGAGGCGAACTCCTCCCCCGCCGCCAGGAGGTCCAGGTCGCGTGCGATGAAGAGGAGCAGGATGACCGCCGGCGCGAACCCGAGGATCAATCGAAGGACGGAGGGCGGGTCTGCCGCGTCAAGACTTCCCAGGAGCCAGTGAAGAACCGAGGCTCCCTGGGCGGGATCCGCCGCTTGGTGAAGGAGGATGACGAGGGCGTTGAACAGGAAATTGACCGTGACGCCCCCGAGAACCAGCGTGGGAACGGAAAGGGGACGCACGGACGAGGAGACGCCCAGGACGAGAAGGATGGCGAAGAACGACCCGGCCAGCGAGGACAGGGTCAGGGTGGGGAATCCCGCGACGGCGGCGGGCCAGGGCATGAGAAAGGAGACCACGGCTCCCAGGGAAGCCCCACCGGCCACACCGAGCGTGTAGGGGCAAGCCAAGGGGTTCCGAAGCGCGGTTTGGAAGACGACCCCGGCGCAGGAAAGGGCGGCACCCGCCAGAAGGGCCAGCAGGACGCGAGGAAGACGCACGGAGAAGAAGATGACCGAATCGGGATGCGTCGATCCGGGGACCAGGGACCGCCAGGAAAGATCGGCAGGTCCCACGAACGGGCAGACGCCGAGGGCCGCCATGAACAGGAGGAAGGAGATCAGCAAGGCGGCGCGGGGTTTTCTCCGGTTCATCGGGAAACCACCTTACCGGGGATCAGCAGGAAGGAACGACCGGGAGCCGGGACCCGACGAACCGAAACCCCGTAGATGGCGCGAACATTCCGGCCGGTCAACACCTTGGCGGGGATGCCGTCCGCCGCCACCCGTCCCGCTTGCAGGAGCACCACGCGGGGGAAGGAGCGGAGCGCCTGGTTCAGGTCGTGCAGGGCGCAGATCACGCAAAGCCCTTCCTTCCTGACGAGTTCGCCCAGGAGGCCGAAGAGGGATACCTGATGGGACAAGTCGAGGGAGGTGGCGGGCTCGTCCAGGAGAAGGATGCGGGGTTGCTGGGCCAGGGCCGAGGCCAGAAGGACGCGCTGTCTCTCCCCGCCGGAAAGATCCTCCAATAGCCGGTCCTTGAAAGGAAGGGCGTCACAACGCTTCAAGGCCCCCTCGCAGATCCGCCGGTCTTCCGCGTCGACGGGGCGAAAGCGGTTCCGATGCGGATGACGACCCATGAGCACCAGGTCCCATGCGGTGAAAGGAAAGGTCGCATGGAAGGATTGGGGCACGAAGGCGATCCTTCGGGCCCGCCATCCTCCGTCCATCCCGAGGAGGTTCTTCCCTTCCAGGAGGACGCTCCCGAAACGCGGTTTCAGGAAACCGGCCAGCAGTTTGAGGAGGGTGGATTTCCCCGAACCGTTGGGTCCCAAAAGACCCGTGAAGGATCCTCCGGCAAAAGACAGCGAAACGTTCTCCAGCCGGAAGGACGGGAGATCGGGATATCGATAGGAAAGTTCCCGGGTTTTCAGGAGGTCCAAGGCGTTCCTTTTCCGGGCCGTGGGGATCGGGGCGAGGAGGTTGTTTCCGCTCCGGTGGCGGTTAGTTTAGCAGGACCGCTCCCGGCCAGTACGACGAACAGGATGCAGAGGGGAGCCCCGACTTTCCCTCGCAGACGGACGTCACCGAATGCCGGAGGCGGGAAGGGGGCTCCGCCTTCCCGTTCCGGGTCGTGGAAGGAAAAGCCCCGGGCCGGGATGAAAACCACGGTTCGGGAAAGGAAGGGCTTCGGGAGACCCGCCGGATAAACCCCCGGAAAAACCGCCCGTTCCCGGCTTTCGTTGACGCTCCGGCGCCGGATGGGCTAGAATCAGCCCCCTTTTCTATAAGGCAAACCCGAAGGGCCCCCCCATCCGGGGCGGCACCGAACGTGAGGATCCAACGAGATGAAACGAACTTTCCAGCCGAACCTGCGCAAGCGCCAGAAGGTCCATGGGTTCCGGAAAAGGATGAGGAGTGTTGGAGGCCGTCGGGTCTTGTCGTCCCGTCGCCAAAAGGGACGCAAGCGGGTCAGCGTCCAATAGTTTCCCGAGATCGGTAGGAAGGATCTTCGCATGCCGCGATTCCCCAGGAAGGAGCGGTTGGGAGGATCCGGAGAATTCAAGGCCGTCTTCCAGCAATGCAAGAAGCTGAAGGACGGGAAGCTTGCCCTTTACGTGCAATTCACCGGCACGGAGGGCTTGAGGAAGTTCGGGGTTTCGGTGGGGCGGGCCCTCGGGAAGGCCCACCAACGCAATCTCGTGAAGAGACGTTTAAGAGAGATCTACCGGGTGGAGATGGCGCCGTTCAGGGGGGGGTACCAGGTCATTGTGATACCCCAACCCGGCGCCGTGAACGCCACGTTCGAAGAGCTACGGAATTCCTTCCTGACCCTGGCTCGGCGATCTGGCCTTCTGAACCGGACGAAGAGTCCCCGGACCGACGCTCCTTGAGGGTTTCGGGCCGCGGGACGACAGAGGATCGTCAAGGACCCTTCATGAAGCGTGGACTTTTAATCCTGATCCGGGGCTATCAGCGGTTCATTTCGCCATACCTCCCCCCGTCCTGCAGGTTCACGCCCAGTTGCTCGGAATATGCCCGTCAGGCCATCGAACGACACGGCGTCGTCAAGGGACTGGGTTTGGGCTTCCGTCGTTTGGGTCGCTGCCATCCTTTTTCGTCCGGAGGGTTCCACCCCGTTCCATAACAGAAAAGAGTACGGGGGTCTTCTTTGGAGAACCAAGGACGCTTTTTCATTTTCCTCATCCTATCGACCCTGATCCTGGTCGTCTGGAGCCAATTCGCCGCCCCGCCTCCGCCGCCCGCCTCGACCGCCGGCTCCATCCCGGCGGCCGCATCGACCGCGAAGAGCTCGGGAGACGTCACTTCCTCCTCCCGCGTCGAGAAGGTTGTCGAGAACGTTCCCCCCGTCCGCCAGGCCGCGGACATCCCCGTTCGATCCGTGACGATCGTCACCGACGACTACGAGGCGGTGTTTTCCAGCCGAGGCGCCGTGCTGACGGGATACTCCCTGGCCCGGTTCAAGGATCGGCGCACGAAGGAACCCGTCCAGCTCGTCCACGTCCATCCCGAACAACCCAGTCCCCTGACCCTTTCGCACCCGGCCCTTCCGGGGCTCTCCACGCTTCCTTTCGAGTTCGTCGGCGAATCCAAAAAACTTTCGACGGAAGGGGAAACCCACCGCCTGCTTTTCCGGGCGCGGACCAGCGAAGGCGTGTGGGTCGAGAAGTCATTCATTTTCACCAACGGGTCCTATTTGTTCGGGTACGAGGTGGCGGTCAAGAACCTGGGACGCCGGGAGCTCCCCTCGGGGACGATGTCGATGGAATGGGCCCCCTCGCTGGGCATCGAGGAATTCACGGGCACGCAATCGCAGGCCGGCGGCCTGCGCGTGGCCACCTTCGCCGGCGGGAAGATGGAGACCCAGAAGACCAAGAAGACACGGGAGGAAGTGATCGTCCCGGCCCCGGTGTCCTGGGCGGCCTTGGCGGACCAGTTCTTCGTGGCCGCCCTGATCCCGGATCCCGCGACCCCGGCCGGGGCCCGGGTGGCACGCGATTTCAACGCCTTCCTGCCGGCCACCGAGAAGGAGCTTGAGCCGGCCATCGATCCCAAGTCCTTCGCACCGCGCCCGATCCTCACCTACGCCGTTCCTTCCCTCTTGAAGGGGGAGGCATTCCGACGCTCGGGACGCGTTTTCCTGGGGCCCCAGGAATACCGTCCTCTCAAGGAACTGGGATTGGAGCTGGACCGGGTTCTCGATTTCGGGATGTTCGGTTTCATCAGCGTGTACATGTTGAAGCTGCTCAAGATCTTCTTCGAGTGGTTCGGGAACTGGGGACTGGCCATCATCCTGCTCTCGATCCTCGTGAAAATCCTCCTCTGGTGGCCCACCCACTCCTCCTACATCCACATGTCCGAGATGCAGCGCAAGATGAAGGACATCCAGCCCCAGCTGGAGGCTTTGAAGAAGAAATACGCCAACGATCGCACCAAGCAACAGCAGGAAATGAGCGTCCTCTACCAGAAAGCCGGCATTAATCCCATGGGGGGCTGTCTGCCCATGCTCCTTCAGATCCCGGTTTTCTTTGCCCTCTACGCCACGCTCGTCCACACGGTCGAGCTCCGCGGCGCCCCCTTCATCCTCTGGATCCGCGATCTCTCCCTCAGGGATCCGTCGTATGTGTTACCCCTTCTGATGGGTGTCTCCATGATCGTCCAGCAGAGGGTGTCCGGCCAGATGGGCCAATCGGCCCAGGGTGGCCAGCAGAAGTTCATGATGTGGTTTTTCCCGGTTTTTCTCACCGCCATCTCGATGCAATGGCCCTCGGGGCTCCTCTTGTACTGGGTGGTGACCAACCTGCTGTCCATCGTTCAGCAGAAGATGGTGAACCGGCAACTGAAGAAGGCGAGGATACAAGCCAAATGAACAAGGAACAGAACGGAAACCAGCGCCGCAACGACCGCGGCGGAAGACCCGGTCGGGGGGGGCGTTCGAACCGGGGCGGGGATCGAGGGGGGTATCGCGGCAACCGGGGATTCGACGACCGGGGAAGGGATCGCGATCGCGGATATGGACGTCCGGGCGGGAATCGCGACAGGGACCGTGATCGTCGTCCCCGGCCCGAGAGGAGGATGGGCGAGGACGAACCGCGTCGGAGGGGGGAACCCGGGATCGAGATCACGGGACGATCGGTGGCGGACGCCATCGAGGAGGCTTCCCGTCGCCTCGGAGTCGGGCGCGACCAGATGAAGATCCAGGTGGTCGAAGAGGGCTCGAAGGGCTTTCTTGGCATCCTGGGTTTCAAACCCGCCATGATCCGGGTCCAACTGGGGGCGGAGGCCGCTCAGAACTACGGCGAAACGGTCCTGAACAAGATCCTGAAGGAAATGGGCCTGCCCGACAAGGTGAAACGCCGGCGGGACGGGGATGGAAACGCCGTCCTGGATATCCAGGGGCCCTCCGGAGGCGTGCTCATCGGGCGCCACGGCCAGACCCTGGAGGCCGTCCAGTACATCGTCCAGAAGATCCTTCAGCGCGTGACCGTCGACGAGAAGAGCCTCGTGCTCGTGGACGTGGAGAGCTATCACGAGCGGCAAAACGACAAGCTTCGCGAACTCGCCCTTTCGCTGGCCGCCAAGGCCAAGGAAGCGGGCGAGGAGGTTTCCCTGCGTCCGATGAGCGCGAGGGACCGGCGGACCGTTCACATGACGTTGAAGGACGATGCCGAGGTCTCCACGCAAAGCCGCGGGGAGGGACTTCGCCGCCGCGTCGTGATCATCCCGAAGAACCTGAAGGTCAAGGAGGCTCCGAAACCGCAAAATCCGGTGGAAGAGGCCGGGCCGGGGGAACCGTCCGTCCCGGTTGCGCCGGCCGTTTCCGGGGAGGAAGCCCCCGAGCCGGGCAATGTGATGCCCGTCGAGACCCCGGTGAGCGACGACATCGGCAACCGCTGATCACCGTCGACCGGCAAGTCGCCTTCAAGGCCCTGCCCCCGTTGGGGGCGGGGCCTTTATTGTTTTCATCGTGAATCGGCGTCCATCGGCGGCTATGATGTGCCCATGAACCCTATGGATTCCACGATCTGCGCCATCGCCACCCCGCCCGGCATGGGGGGTGTCGGCATCGTGCGTCTCTCGGGGCCCGACGCTTTCGCCATCGCTTCCCGTTTTTTCGTGGGGAGCCGGCCGCTGACACGGGAACGGTCGCTGCGAACGGGCGCTTTCCGGGACCCCGCCACTGACGAGGTCCTGGATGAGGGCCTTCTGCTGGTCATGCCCGGTCCGAAGAGCTATACGGCCGAGGATGTCGTCGAGTTCCACGCGCACGGCAGTCCTTCCCTTCTTGAAAAGCTGGTTTCGGCCCTTGTCGCCCAGGGAGCCCTTCCTGCGCATCCGGGCGAATTCACCTATCGGGCCTTCCTGAACGGGCGTCTCGATCTTTCCCAGGCCGAGGCCGTCCAGGCCCTCGTCTCGGCCCAGGGCGAGGCCGCCCGGAGGGAGGCCTTGCGACAGTTGACCGGAGGGCTCGCCACCCGGTTGGACCCCGTCGAGCAGACCCTCAAGGAACTTCTTCTCAAGGTGGAAGCCCGGCTCGAGTTTCCCGACGAAGGGTTGCCTCCCCTCGAACGGGAGGAATTCGAGAAGGCCGTCGCCGCGGCAGGGGAAAGACTGGTGGGGCTGGTGGAAAGCTATCGCAAGGGGCAAGTGCTCACATCCGGTTTAAAGGTGGCCATTACCGGACCTCCCAATACCGGAAAATCCAGCCTTTTGAACGCTCTCCTGGGCCGGGATCGCGCCATCGTGATGCCGCATCCCGGGACCACGCGGGACGTGATCGAGGGCGACTTGAACCTGAAAGGGGTCCCGATCCGTCTCTTCGACACGGCGGGCCTGAGGGAAGGCGCCCAGGAAACGGAGCAGGAAGGCATCCGCAGGAGCCGACAGGCCATCCAGGAGGCCGATGTCGTCCTGTGGATGGTGGACGCCAGCGCACCGGAAGCCGGGGTTCAGGACTCCTACGCCGCGCAACTGCCGGAGGACCGCACCTGGTACCTGTTCAACAAGACGGACCTTCTGGAAGCGCCGGATGCCTGGAAGAAGGACATGGGGCTCTTGTCGGATGACCGATGTCTGGGTGTTTCCTGCAGGACCGGTTTGGGGCTCATGGAAGTCGTCGAGGTCCTGGAAGCGGCGATCGGCGGGGCCCTCCTGGGGGAGGATGTGACGCTGATGTCGGCCCGGCATCGGACCCTCATCGAGGAAGCCGTCCTTTGTCTTGTCCGATTGGGGGAGGCCATGCAGGCCGGAAGGCCCCTGGACGTCTGGGCGGAGGACCTTCGCTCGGCCGCGAAAGCCCTGGGTCGAATCCGGGGAAAAGACCTGTCGACCGAGGCCTTCGAAGAGATCTTCAACACGTTTTGCATCGGCAAATGATCGTTTTGCGGGTATGGACCGCCGGCTGACGTCGAACCGC
Organism: uncultured bacterium; assembly: GCA_964529445.1. GTDB lineage: Bacteria > Oederibacteriota > Muellerivitia > Muellerivitales > Muellerivitaceae > CAZGWJ01. Next base: position 6,404 of record CAZGWJ010000002.1, on the reverse strand, counting down.
CGTTCAACCGCCGATGGATAGGAGGGACACCGATGAGGAGATCCGGATTCGCATGGCTCGCGATGGCGGGGTTGATCGGAGCGGCCTTCGCCCCCCTGGCGGCCGCCGAGAAGCACGAAGTGGTGGTGCAAAGCGTCCTGGGGGGCGATTCCCTCCTCGTCCGGGTGGGGGAACGGATCGAACGGGTGCGCCTATTGGGCATTACCTGCCAGGACCCCACCTCCAAGACCCTGCGGGACCGCTTCAACCGTGAACCCAACCCCAAGGGCGACAAGGCCAAGGCCTTCGTGGCGTTCCGGGCCAAGCCGGGAAAGAGCGTATGGCTGGAATTGGACCGGCAAACCTATGACAAATCGGGCAACCTGCTCGCCTATGTCTTCCTCCCCGACGGGTCCATGCTCAACGAGGAGCTGGTGCGGGCGGGCCTGGCCTGGCCCCGGAAACAGGCCCCCAACGACCGCTACGACAAGCGGCTCCGGAAGGCCTTCGAGAAGGCGCGAAAATAACCCTCCGCCCCTTTCGAATAGATAAGACAAAAAATATACATATGTGAGAGCATGCCCGCCGGACGATCCCTTCCGAAAAAGCGTGCCGGCCGATGTGCTATGCCGTATTGGCCTTCAGCCCGTGCGTTGAAATGGGAAGTCCCGCGGCATCAAGGTGGGAGACGTCGCAGACCCCGATGGCGCGGGGCGTGGCCCAACGTCGGGAGCGTTCCTCGAACAGAAGGGTCGTGACCGAGGTCGGAGCCAGCCAGAAGTTGCCCCACATGAGGGGAAGCGGGATCTCGAGGAGCAGGGACAACCAGGTGAGACCGAAACCCCCGTGGCAGAAAACGGCGATCTTTTTGCGATTGGATCGGAGGATGCGGTAGCGCTTCCCTTCCCGCCTGTACCCGAGCCTCCCCAGGAAGGCATCCGATTCCCGACGGAGGCGTCTCACAGTGGCTGCAATCGGCAGGCCCTTCAAGGCCGGTATGTCGTCGATGCGGTGGGGACTTCTTCTATCCGGGGATTTCAGCACTTCGGGCGGCGTATCCCAGGCCATGAGGGGTCCCCAGGGCGGTTGCTCGGTCCTCAGATCCGAGAGTTCCCGCGTCCATTCCAGGAAAACGGGTTTCATCCGCAGGGCCCTCGCCGTGTACTCCATCGTGTGGACCGCGCGGGGTACGGGCGAGCAGAAGATCCGGTCGAGCCCGATGCGCTTCATCCTCGCTGCGAGGGCGCGCGCCTCCCGATGCCCCGCCCTTGTGATGGTTCGGCGTTCGTAATCGGGGTCCGCATGGCGGATGATGAAGAGTTTCATGGGCGCATCATAAAACAACCCGACCCTGAAGGCACGAGGACGCGAGGAAAAACCGGCATTTCAAGCGTGTTTCCGGGGAAGGGAATACAAAAGTATGCCCGCTTGTTCCACGTGGAACATACGCGCTCTGCGAGCGCGAGATAGAAGGTCGAAGTTATAAGGTTAAGGCATTTTGTTTGTATTGCTTGAACCCGTTGAGACGGCCCGTTCAAATGCTTCGCACCGGTCTTCCACTCGCGGCGGACGCTTTTCAACAACCCCCAACAGTGGACGGCTCTGGTGTGAGTCTTCTTCGTGACTTCGTGGTGAAGATCCCGATCGGTCCGCTTCTTGTATCCGGTTGTATTTTATGGGGCCGTCTTGTGCTATAAACGCTGGCTTGTTTTCTTCGTGTCTTCGTGACTTCGTGGTGAAGATCCCGATATGCCCTTAACCAATTCATTCGACATCATCGTCGTCGGCGCCGGCCATGCGGGAGCCGAGGCCGCCTTGGCCGCGGCGCGCATGGGAACCCGGGTCGCTCTTCTCACGATGGATGCACAGGCCGTATGCCGCATGAGTTGCAATCCGGCGATCGGCGGCCTGGCCAAGGGACACCTGGTCCGGGAGATCGACGCCTTGGGTGGCGAGATGGCCCGCGCCACGGACGAGACATCCATCCAATCCCGGATGCTCAACAAGAGCCAAGGACCGGCGGTCTGGGGATTGCGGGCCCAATGCGACAAGCATCTCTACAGCGCCCGCATGGGACGGGTCGTCCGGGAACAGTCCGGATTGACGCTCCTGGAAGCCCTGGTGGTGGATCTGATCGTGGAGGATGGCGCCGTTCGAGGAGTCATCGACGAGCGGCAGGCGAGATACCACGCAAGCGCGGTCGTTTTGACCACCGGAACGTTCCTGAACGCCTTGATGCATATCGGTGAGACGAAGATCGAGGGAGGACGGGCGGGAGAAGGACCCGCGAAAGGATTGTCCGATCGTCTGCGAGAGATGGGCTTCGAGATCGGCCGACTCAAGACGGGGACCAATCCCCGGGTCCGGAAGGACAGCATCGACTTCACGAAGACCCTCCCCCAGGCGGGAGACGAGACACCGGTTCCCTTCTCCTTCTCGACCGGCACCTTTCCCGTTCAGCCCCAGGTGGAATGCCATATCACGGCGACCCATCCGGGGACCCATGATGTCATCCGGAAGAATCTTCACCGTTCCCCGTTGTTCTCGGGCGTGATCCAGGGCGTCGGACCCCGCTATTGCCCCTCCATCGAGGACAAGGTGGTGAAGTTCCCCGACCGGGACAAGCACCAGGTGTTCCTGGAACCGGAGGGACTGACGACCGACGAGTATTACCTGAACGGATTGTCCACTTCCCTCCCCCTGGACGTTCAGGAGGCCACTATCCATACGGTACCGGGCCTGGAAAAGGCCGTGATCATACGGCCCGGATACGCAGTCGAATATGATTTTCTTCCACCTACCCAGTTGAGCCACTGCCTTGAGACCAAAAGGATTGCCGGCCTCTTCCTGGCTGGCCAGATCAACGGGACCTCCGGCTACGAGGAGGCGGCGGCCCAAGGTTTGGTGGCAGGCATCAACGCCGTCCTGAAGATCCGGGGCCAGGAACCTCTTCTCCTGGACCGCACAGAGGCCTATATCGGCGTTCTCGTGGACGATCTGGTCACCCGGGGGACGGAGGAGCCTTACCGAATGTTCACCTCCCGGGCGGAATACCGGCTCCTTTTAAGGCCAGATAACGCCGATTTGCGCTTGATGGAAAAGGGCTTTGTGATGGGGCTGGTTCCCCATCAGGCCGTTGAAAGGATGAGAAAAAAGAAGGAAGCGATCCGGTCGGGCCTGGATTTCCTGAGATCGACCCCGGTCCCCACCGAGGCGGCACCTGGAGAGGGGACGGGATTGACGCCTAAGGACCGTGCCCTCAAGCTGGACGAAGTGCTTCGCCGCCCGAATGTGCGTTACGAGGTTTTGAAACCTTTCCTGCCTGCGCGGCTTCAATTCGAGGAAGACGTGGCTTTTCAGGTGGAAGTGGAGCTTAAATACGAGGGATACTTGAGCCGTCAACGCGAGGAGATCGACCAGAGGGCCCGTTTTGAATCGATCCGGATACCCCGGGACGGTTTTCTTGAGAGCGTGAAGGGTGTTTCCCGCGAGGCCATGGAAAAGATCCGGAGGGTTCATCCCTTAACCGTGGGACAAGCGTCGCGCATTCCGGGGGTTACTCCCGCGGACGTAACGGTCCTGATCCTGGCTTTGAGTCGTTGGGCTTCCGGAATCGCAAAAAGAGGAGATCGAATCGGTGATCACGGCTGAGAACATAAAAGAGGATATCGAGGCTGCCGGCTTGGCCTCCTATTTCACTCCCGAATCGACGGATTCCCTCGCTCGTTTCACGCGGCGGATGCTGGAAATCAACGAAGGGCTCAATTTGACCCATTTTAAGGAGGATGATGAGGTTCTCGCGTTCCATATCCGGGATTCCGCCTTCAGTCTTCCCCTCTTGGCCAAGCTCTTTAAAAACAAGGCGCTCGGTTCATGGATGGATCTGGGGTCAGGTTGTGGTTTTCCGGGGGCTGTTTTGGCGGCTGTGTATCCCCAACTCGACTTGACTCTAATGGATGCCACCCACAAGAAGGTCATGGCCCTGAAAACCTGCGTGGATGCGGCCGGTTGGTGCGTCAAGACCTTAAGCGGCCGGGCCGAAGAATTGGGCCGGGATTCCATGTACCGGGAGTCGTTCGACTGCATCGTGACCCGCGCAGTCGCCGACCTGTCCGTAGTCTTGGAGTATTCGGTCCCCCTGTTGAAACCGGGGGGATATCTCGTGAATTGGATGACGGAAAGCCAGGTTCAATTTGTGGATAAGTCCAACAACGCCCTGAATGAACTTAAATCAAAAATCGTTCAAAAATACACCTATTCCCTCTCCGAAGGGATCCAGGATCGGTACCTGCTGGTTGTGGAAAAAATGGGGAAAACTCCATCCACCTATCCTAGGGCTGTCGGTACACCCTCCAAAAAACCCCTTTAGAGCTCGCCCGATCCCCTTGCTGGAGAATCGCCTAGCGCGTTTCAGACCCGATGGATTCGCGTGAAAGGTTTGAAAAGTGTGCATAGCTTGAAAGGGACGCCTCGACGGGTTCAAGCAATACAAACAAAATGCCTTAACCTTATAACTTCTACCTTCGACCTTCTATCTCGCGCTCTTAGAGCGCGTATGTTCCACGTGGAACAATTCCCTCTTTAGCGCCCAAGATTCAACATCGAATAGGTGCACAATATGTTGTGCAACACGTTATCGAATAGTGGTTTATCTCCAATAAATACAATGCTTTTATTAACAAGGAACTGTTGTTTTGCATTATAATAATGTGTCTTTTTTGAGGGAAACCGTTCACGGGTTGACCGGGGAGGTTCATTCCCCGTTCTTTTCATCCTGGTGGATCGGCCTCACGACCCTTGGGGTCCCGAGGTAGCGGCTTGCACGTCCGGTCCGTCCGGCTTTCGAATTTCAGGAACTACCCGAACCTGGAGGTCATTCTCCACCCGAAGTTGAACCTCCTCATCGGGCCGAACGCCCAGGGAAAGACGTCCATCCTGGAGGGTCTTTATTGCCTGTCGACGACCCGGTCGTTCCGGGCCGTCGCGGATGAGGAAATGATCGCCTTCGGATCGGAGGACGCGTCCCTCGAGGGGGTTTTCGCCCGCGAAGAGGGAAAGGATGTCCTCCGTCTCGATTATCACCGGGGGCGAGGCAAGACGCTCACGCTGAACGGAAAAAGACAGGCGAGACTTTCAGCGGCTTTGGGGCGCCTGCCCGCCGTGATTTTCTCGCCCGACGATCTGTTTCTCGTCAAGGGCGGGCCGTCCTTGCGGCGGAGGTTCCTGAACCAGGCGTTGCTCCAGGTGGATCCGGTCTACCTGAAGGACCTTCAACATTATGAGCGCGTCTTGCGGCAAAGAAACGCGCTCCTGCGGCGAAAAGGGAACTGCTCCGAAGAGGAACTGGCCGCGTGGGATGGCCCCCTTGCGGAGCATGGAGCCTCCTTGTCGATCCGAAGGGCTGAAGCGGTCCGGCGACTGGCAACCCGTGCCGGGGGGGCCTTGCAGGACCTCACAGGTGGCGTTGAGCGCCTGGAGGTGGGATATGTTCCCACGGTTCCAGTCGAGGAGGATCTCGAGAAGACCCGGGAAGGGATTCTTGCGGCCCTGAGGACTTCAAGGTCCGAAGAGCGGGCGCGGGGCATCACGATCGTGGGACCCCATCGGGACGACCTGTCGCTCTCGGTGAATTCCCATCCGCTGAAGAAATTCGGGAGCCAAGGACAGCAAAGGACGGCGGCCCTGGCCCTGAAGCTCGCGGAGCTGGCCCTCCTGACCGAGGGATCCCGAACCGATCCCTTGATCCTTTTCGACGACGTGATGAGCGAACTGGACGACCGGCGCCAGGCCTTCTTCCTGGAAAGGCTTCGCTCGGGAGGGCAGGCCGTCCTCACCGGAACGCAGGCCGGGGATTTCGCGGCCGCCGTGAGGGATTCAAGGTTGTTCGCCGTGGGGAACGGTCGGGTCTCGATGCAGAGCGAGGGGGCCGCGTGAGTCGAAGGCGGCGCAGGAAGGAACGCCCGGCCCAGGGGCTGGTGGAAGTTTCCCAACTTCTCGAAGGCGCCTTGAAGGTTCTCGGCGTGAGGGCCGATTGGGATCGCTTTCGCCTGGAAGGGAAGTGCCGGGAGTGGCTGGGGGAGGGGGCGTCCGCCGCCCTCACCGGCGTCGAGGAGAAGAAGGGTGTGGTCACCCTGTATTTCGACCACGGTGCGTTCCTGCAAGAGATGGCCTTTCGCCGGGAGGAAGGTCTGGCGTTCTTGAAGGAGTCGTTCCCCCGCATGGGCCTGAAGGACCTGCGGGCGGCGTTGACCCGGCAGCATCTTCGGAGAGGTTAGGGAGTCGGATGGCGAAGAAAGCACAAAAAAAGTCCAAATCGCCCAAGCCGGGCAAGACCCCGGCCCCCAAGGCCGAGCCGGCCAAGAAGGGCGATTACGGCGCTGATAGCATCACGGTGCTGGAGGGCCTGGAGGCCGTCCGGCGCCGGT
>CAZGWJ010000001.1:89176-93588 GCA_964529445.1 uncultured bacterium | reverse complement strand
AAGGTCCACCACGTTCCCGTCCACGTCGGCGTGTTCGTGGGGGTCGCGGTATTGGTCCGGGTCGGCGTGGGGGTCGGGGTCCGGGTGGGCGTCGATGAGGGGTTCGTCCCGGTCCAGGAGGGAGTCGGTGTCCTCGTATCGGTCGGCGTGAAGGTCCACCAGGTTCCCGTCCACGTCGGCGTGCTCGTGGGGGTGAAGGTGGACGTCGGCGTGAAGGAGCGGGACGGCGTCCAGCTGAACGTGTAGGTTCTCGTCGGAGTCGAAGTGATCGCGGGAGTCTGGGTCATCGTGGGCCACGGCCCGCCACCGGTCGTCGTCGCGGTCGCGGTACTCGTCCGGGTCGGGGTTGGCGTGAACGTGTCCGTCTGGGAATAGACATTCGACGCGCAAAAGATGGCCAGCGCAAGGAGGGCTGTTTTGAATCCGCTTCGCATCGGCGCCCCGGAAGTGCTTTTCATAGCTACAGGACAATTCTACCCCTATCCGCGAATGATAGACGTCAGAAACCATTTTCTTTCGGGAGCGAGCTAGCCGACGGAATGAAACCATCAACGTTGATAAAGGATATTCAGGACTGCAATTACGGCCATTAATACGCGGCAACTGCGCTACTCAGGGCGACCGTTGCTTAAATAATGAGATGCACTGCCGTCCAAGACGTTTGCTTGAAATGGTTTGAATGTTGTTATAGAGCGGACAGCCAACGGCGGAAAAGCCCCCCTCACCCTTCCCTCTCCCTCCGGGGGAGAGGGAAATGCACTTTTCGGTCCTGCTTCAACAGTATAAACGCCGTCTCTCCGAATCTCCGTGGTTCAAATGAAGTCTATTTTGGACAAGCGTGAATGAGATGCTCGGATAACCTGGACATCTCCCTGCAAAATACTGCCCCTCTCCCTTGGTCCCTCCCCCGCTTGCGGGGGAGGGGAACAGAGAGGGTGTTTAAGAGTGCAATTGCCGTCCTCGACGCACATCGTTTGCTCGGGACTACAACTCGACACCTGTATAGAACCTATCTCAAATTCACTAAAACGACGACACAGCCCACCCCAAAGCGTCCCCTCACCCATCATTCATCGCGAAAATCACGCTCGAATGATTGCCCTCTCCCGCAAGCGGGAGAAGGGGGATTCATTCTGAGATAGGTTCTTGATATTTATGTCTATGGTTGAAGTTGTAGCCCTTCGATATACGGCTGACGCCGCTACTCAGGGCGTCAGTTACTTTTATATCCAAATCAATTTATGGCTGTAACTGGAGCCATTGCCGTAGGGCTTGTCCGCCTATACCAAACCCAGCTTCGGCGAGACAAGCCCATGTTCGCGTTGATATCAGGTCGAGGTCAGGATCACGGCTGCAATTGCAACCACTGGCGTAGGGCTTGGTTGTTCGGGTTGGCTTCCAGGGCCTTCTCGAAGGCCTCACGACCCAGCGTATAGTACAAACGCCCCAACCGGAGCCAGACGGCCTCGAGCTTCGGATCGTATTCGATGGCCTTGAGGTAGTACCTCATGGCCTCCAGTTTCCTCCCCTTCTTCTCGAGCGCCACGGCGCGGTCGAAACAATCGGAAGGGTTCGTGCAGGCCTGGCCCGGCAGTTCGAAGGTGATGGTGACGGGCTTCGCGGGAGGGCCCGGCAGGGGCGCGGGTTGAGCGGCTTCCCCCCCGGACTCCGCCGAGGGGCCGGGTTTTCCCCGGGAACCCCAGCGCCCCAGGAGGGAGATGCGGTGCGAATCCCCCAGGTCTCCCCCGAAGGTGAAGGCGTAATCCAACTGCACCGACTCGACCTGCAAACCGGCGCCGAGACTCAGCCCCTTCTTCCAATCCTGCGTGCTTCTCCCGAAGTCGATGATGGAACCCGCGCGACCGCTGAATCGGCCGTTGAAACAGTATTCGAACCCCAGGTTGGCCCGGCTGACGCTCTGGAACAGGACATCCGCTCCCGCCGCGTAGGTGAGCGTGTGCTGGTCGACATCGCCCACCCGGATCAGGTAGGAAACGCCCGTCTTGACCTCCACCGGCAGGTCGCCGCCCCCCGAATCCACACCCAGGTTCTTGATGTTGAGCCCCATGTGAAAACGGTCCGTGGCCCGACCCAGGAACCCCAGGTCCCACACCAATGCGCTGTGGTTGGCGTCGAGGATGGTCTGCCTCATCCAGGAGGTCCGCAAGCCCAGCGACCACTTGCGGCTCAGCGGCGCCCCGTAGGCCACGCCGAGCCCGACATCGGTGGGGTGATACTCGCCCCGCAAAACCCCCGCTTCGTCGCGTTCCTCGAACTCGCCGTAGTCGAGGAAACTGAACGTGAACCCCAGGCCCGAACGCGACCCCACGGGACGCGCATAGGAAAGGGTCTCGTAACGGCTGTCCTGGATATAGGTGTGGTGCGTGAAAGAGGCCTGTTGCTGTTCGATCTGGACGAGGCCCGCCGGATTCCAATAAGCGGCCGTGGCGTCGTCGGCCATCGAGACGTAGCACTCGCCCATGGCCGTGGCGCGGGCGCCGACGCCCACCGAGAGGATGGGGAACGCCAGGGACGCGTTGTCATGGACCTCCTGGGCCTGAAGGCCGGAGACGGACAGGATCAGCAGGGCCAGGAGCGACCGGAACGGGACCTGTCTCAAGGGAGCCTCAATTCGGGATGTCTGCAGGGATATTGTAGCCATGCGGGGGGATGACACGCCACAGGGTTGTGGGGATGACGGATAAAACAAAAGGCCACAACCCGAAGGATGCGGCCTTTTTACGGATCGCAAGACCCTACTTGATGGTGACCTTCTGGGTCTGGGTCTGACCCCCGGCCTCGACGAGCACGTTGTACTCGCCGGCCTTGAGGGTTTTTCCCGCGTTGTCCTTCACGTCCCAGTCGATGGTATGGGAACCGGCTTCCCAATAGCCGGAATACAGGTCCCGCACCGGCTTGCCCTGCGGGTCGGTGACGCGCACCTTCACGGCCTGGGCCTGGGCGAGAGGAATGGAAAGCCGAAGCATGTCCCCCTTGGCCGTGGTGGAGGTATAGGAAGGGGCCTCCTCGAAATCCGGCAGGTCCGGCAGGGCGTCGCCGCTCGCGGACGGAACGGATCGGGGAGCCGTGGTGGCGACCCAGGCGCCGCCGTCCGGGGCACTCCTCATGGCCTGCTCGACGAGGGCCTGGGCCTTCAAGGCGCGCTCCGAGAGGGCGGGTGCGGCGGGAGCCGGCTTCGAGACCGCCGGAGCCGGTTTCGGCGCCTTCTTCGCAGCCTCCGCCCGGCGAACGGGAGCGGGTCGCGCGGCCTCGGCCGCGGGAGCCGGCTCGATCCAACGATACTGGCCGATGGCATCCAGTTCGGAGGTCGTCCGCGTTCCCTGGAACGGGTTCGTCAGCGTAACAAGGGCCACCAGTGCGAAGAGGGTGACTCCGCCGATGAAGATGTACGTCTCCGTCGGAAGACGGGGCAGTCGAATCGAGGGAAGCAACGGCGCCTTGGGGGCGGCCACGGGAACCGGGGCGGCCGGCTTCTGCCCGGCAGGGTTCCAGATCCGGTCGTAGCGATCATCCAGGCGAGCGGTCATGGAATCCAGCGTGGCTTCCGGAGCGGGGCCGAGGTCCTGCGACAGGAGGAGGACGAGGGACTCGCAGAAAGCCGGATCTTCCTTCACCAGGCGGTCGAAATCACCCTTCGCCTCGGAAGGCAGGGTGCCCTGCACATAAAGTTGGAGCATATTCTCTTTGCTGATGTTCATTTGTTTCCCTCCCACCCCTTGGGCAGGCGCTTCCGGACCCTTTCGATAAGCTTCTGGCGGGCCCTATAGATACCCGAGGTCACGCTCCCCAGCGGGATCTTCAACCGGTGAGCAATGGCCTCGTATGAAAGTCCTTGTATCTCCCTCAGGGTCAGGAGTTCCTTGTCGCGGCCCTCGATCCCCTGGATCTCCTCCCGAAGGATGGTCAGGACTTCCTCCGGGTAGGATGTGCTTTCCTGCTCTCTTGACGGTTGGGGGTTGAAAAAGTCCACGGTCACGGGCAGGCTTTTCTTCTTTTTCTCCAAAAGATCTCGACAAAGATTAACGGCAATATGGTTCAACCAGGTGGAAAGCGAGCTTTCGAAGCGGAAATTGGCGATATTTTGGACCGCCTTGATGAAGGTCTCCTGGACGACATCCTCGGTCTCCGGATCATCCCCCAGGAAATACCAGCAGGCCCTCAAAAGATGCCTCTTGTGGGTGTCATACAGGTTGCGAAAAGCATCGCCATCCCCGGCGATGATCCTGGCCACCAATTCGCGCTCGGTCGTGCTCAAGGGAGCCCTCGATGGGCCTTCAAGCCCATTCCATCCTTCTCAATACGTACAGAACGAAAAAGCATTCTATACCAGCCGTCCATCCCCCGCCACCGGGAAGTTATGAAGCCTTGATTCGGTTTCTTCAGGATGGATC
>CAZGWJ010000001.1:0-89076 GCA_964529445.1 uncultured bacterium | reverse complement strand
TGATTTCCGCTGTCGGTTTCACGCATCAAACCCCGCCGCTTTCGAATCCCCCTCCACCAGCATCTGAAGGGTCTCCAATTCTCCTCCGTCGCACCAGACGGCGCGGCAGGAGGGCGATGTGCACCGATCGATGACCACACGGGTCACGAGCGAATGGAACATCTTCGACATGGACGAATCGCAATAGGGACAACGGACGGCCGTGAACCCGCAGCAGTCCTTCAAGGGACCCTTTTGGCGATCCCTCCACTGGCGGGCGTTCTTGACGTCGTTGGGATCGAACCGCTCCTCCCGGCGCGCGATGATGCGTTCCAGGTGCCCGGCCTTCAGGAGATGCCCCTTGCAGAAGGGACAGTGCAGGAGATCGAGCCCCTCGTACGCCTTCTCGACGAGGGCCATGCGACAGCGGGGGCAGGAATGCTTCGAGTCCGCCTTCGGTCCCAAACCCTGGAGCAGGGGGATGAGCGCCGGGGTCTCGCTGGCCCGCATCACGTCCTGGCTCCCCGAGGGGCTGATCCAGACCTGGGGACCCAGGAGTCCGGCCGCCAGGAGCTGCTGCGGTGTCGAAGGACCGAACCATTCCCCCTCCCTGTTCGCGTAGAAGAGGGGCTCCGCCTGGACCGGCGCCGCCGATGAGGAGAAGGCCGCCTCCTCCCGCCTTTTCATCTCCATCCGTTCCTGGAACATCCTCGCGTTCATCCGGGCGAAACCCATGAGTCGGGAGAGCCGCTCCGGGAGCGGCGGGTGAGTCGAAAAAAGATCGGAAAGGAACCCGGCCCCCTCATCCAGGCGTGACTCGGCCGGATTCATGATGAAAAGCGGAGCGTACCCCTCGTTCACGTCGCCTCCGCCCCCCCGGTACTTTCCAGCCACCTTGGAAAGCGCCTGCGCCAGGGCCAGGGGGTCCTTGCAGAGATGCACCGCGTGCTCGTCCGCCAGGAATTCACGTCTCCGGGACAGGGCCATGCAGACCATCTTGGTGAGGAAATAACCGGCGGACGCCACGAGCCAAGCCAAGACCATGCGCCCACTGCCCCCCCTGTGGGAACGGGCGGCGCCCCGGCGGGACCCGGACGCGCCGCGACCGAGTCCCGAGCGGATGGAACCGAGGATGCCGAACAGCGAACAAGCGGTCGTCATGAGGCGCGAATCCCCGTGCAATAGATGCGAGGCCTCGTGAGCCACCACGGCCGAGAGCTCATTGCGTTCCAACCGCGTCAGCAATCCCTCCGTGACGCCGAGGGCGGCGCGCCCCCTTCCGTCGGCCACGGCGAAAGCATTGCTGCCCGGAGTGGGCAGGACGACGGGACGGATGGGGCGGATCCCGATGGCGGATTCCGCCTCGGCCACCAGGTTCATGAATACCTGGTGGTACCGGTCGTGCGGGTCCGCGGGTCTCGCGCCAAGGATTTCCAGCACGTCTTCCAGGGTCTTGGAGCGGGCGATCAGAAAGTGCACGAAAGCCACGGCGACCGCGACTGCGCTGACCCAGCCCGTCATCTGTCCGAAGGAGAATCCGCGGCCCTGCAGACTCAGGAGCAGCCGCCCCAGGTCCCCGAAAAGGGTCAAGGCGATGAGATTGAAGAAAAGGACATAGAGGACGACGAGCACCGCGAAAAGGAGGATGGTGTCGCGGCGGTTGCGGGCCTTGGCCTCGAACACGGTGGTTGCGGGCAACGGAGTGAACATGTCGGCTTCGCCTCCCGTGAGGAGTGCGGAGTTAATTCTTCAGATCCTCAAATCCATCCAGGATCCACATCGGTGTTCATCCCCATCCATCGGTGGCTAAGAGCCAAACGTCACCCATCTGCATGCATCGGCGGTTAAAAACCCCGGCCGGGGCGTTGTTCAAAACTTCGCGACGGGCAGGACGCGTTCCTCCGCGCCGGCGGTGAAGAACACGCGCGGTTTGAGGTTCATGGCTCCCGCCAAAAGATTCGACGGGAACTGCTGGATGAGGGTGTTGAAGTTGGCCGAGATGTCGTTGTAGTAGCCGCGGGAATACGCGATGCGGTTCTCGGTGGTGACCAGTTCCTCCTGCAGTTTCAGCGCGTGCTGATCGGCCTTCAGTCCCGGGTACTGCTCCCAGACGGCCAGGAGCCGGCCCACTCCTTGTCCGATTTCGCCCTCCGCCGCCAGGCGCTCCGCCATCCCCGGGGCGGCCAGCGCCCTCGCCCGCGCCTCGACCACCTTCCGGAGGGTCTCCTGCTCGTGTTGCATGTAGCCCTTCACCGTCTCGACGAGGTTGGGGATGAGTTCGTGGCGCCGCTTCAACTGCACGTCGATCTGGGCGAACGCGTTCTCGGCCTCGACCTTGTACCGGATGAGCTTGTTGTAGAGGAGGACGACGGCGACGAGCAGAAGGACGAGGAAGGAAAAGAGGATGTTCGGGAGGGTCATGGCCAGCTTCCCTTTCGGGGCGGTCGCTTCGGCCTTATTCTACCAAGCAATCGCTCCTGATGTCGCCCATCCCTCCTCCGGGTTATAATCCGGTCGGGCGGCCATCCGCCCACCCATGGAACCCATCCCCTCCCTGATCCTCGTCCGCCATGGCCTGGCCGGTCCCGAAGCCGGGAAGGCCCCGGCCCTCACGCCCCACGGCGTCCTGGGGGTCCTGCAAGCCGCGGACTCCCTGAAACGAAAAGGCGTCACGCCCCTCAGGATCCTCCACAGCCCGAAGAAGCGGACCCGGGAAACCGCCGGGCACCTGGCCGACGCGCTGGGGATCCCCCGGACCCGGCTGGTCGAGCGGAAGGACCTGGGTCCCGATGCGGTCGCCGAGGACTGCCTGATGGAGCTCGAACACGACCCGGAAGGGACCGTGATCTGGGTGAGCCATCTGCCCACGCTCCAGGTGATCGCGCGCCATCTTCTGGCGAACGACGCCGAAAGCCTGCACTTCCCGCCCGCCGGGATGGCGGCCTTGGGTCGTGTTGGGTCCACGATGTGGAGGGTGCTCTGGACACGCCCCGCCCGCCAAATCTAAAATGGAAAATAGAAAACACTGCCGTCCAAGACGTTTCTTTGAAATGGTTTGAGTGCTGTTATAAGCGTATTTTGGACAAGAGCGAACAGCCAACGGCGGAAAAGCCCCCCTCACCCTACCCTCTCCCTCCAGGGGAGAGGGAAATGTATTTTTCGGTCCTGTTTCAACAATAAAAAGCCCCGTCTCTCCGAATCTCCGCGGTTCAAATGAAGTTTATTTTGGACAAGCGTGAATAGAAAAGAGAAAATCTTCCACTTTGTAAGCTTGTAAGCCGTCAATTACTAACTCCTCACTCCCAACTGGAGGGTTTTCCCGACATGATTCGCGCTTGTGATGCCCGTGACACCGTCGAGATCGGCGAGGTCATCAACGACGGCGCCCAGGCCTACAAGGGCAGCATCCCCGCGGACTGCTGGCACGAACCCTACATGCCGCTGGCCGCCCTGCAACGGGACATCGATGCGGGGGTGACCTTCTGGGCCTGGGAGAAGAACGGGAAACTGCTGGGCGTAATGGGGATCCAGGACGTCAAGGACGTGACTCTCATCCGCCACGCCTATGTCCGAACGGCGTTCCGTCGCAAGGGCATCGGAACCCGGCTTCTCAGCCACCTCAAGACCCTCACCCGGAAACCCGTGCTCATGGGCACCTGGAAGGCCGCGAGATGGGCCGTTCGTTTCTACAACCGGCAAGGCTTTCGGCTGGTCATGGAGGAGGAGAAGGACCGCCTGCTCCGGGAATACTGGACCATCCCGGAACGCCAGGTGGAGACGTCCTGTGTCCTCGCCGACGAGCGATGGTTCAAAGCAGGACCTCGAACCTGAGGAAGAGCTGGGGATAGACCACCCAGGTCGGCCCCGTCCCGCCCCGCCAGACGGCCGTGAAGGTTGATCCCTGTCCGTCCTGACACTCGACCGAGAGCGGCCGTTCCAGCCGGAAGAACCTCGTCTTGAGCCCCAACTGGAAATTGTACGGGTTCGTCAGCTTGTGCCGAAACCGAAGGAGGCCCAGCATGGCGTAGACTCCGTTGCCGTTGAAGGTTTTCTCCCCCCGGTAGAGGAAGGGGTGCCCCACGACCACCACCCGCTCGTGCGCCAACGCGCGGAAACGGGAAACCCCCAGGCCCGCGTTGTGGAACAGCCGCCAGCGGGCCCTGCCGGGGCGCCGGAACGAGAAGTAGGCGTCCAGGACGTGCAGGATGTCCATGTTCAACTGGTAATCGATGTTGTCGGGATTCGACCCCAGGTACGTCGTCTCGAAGGGAGGCAGGTGATGCGAGAGGGACCCGTTGCCGGCCTGCAGGTTGATCCAGGAAGTCCCGAAAAGACGCCGGGAGATCTGGAGGCCTCCCGTGTACCCCGTCGGGTTGAACCCGGCATCGATGGAAGCCGCCCATTTCCCCGACCTCGCCGCCGAGGCGTTGGACGCAACCATAAACCACAACACCATCAACCCCGAAACGACCGCAAGATGAAATGCCTTCTGGTTCATATCCCAATGCCGTTCTTGGTGAACTTGGCGATCTTGGCGGTGATGGCCCCGTCGTCGATCAGGGGATCAGGCCGACGCGGGGCAGGCCCATCGTCTCTTCCAGGCCGCACATGAGGTTCATGTTCTGGATGGCCTGACCCGAGGCGCCCTTGGTCAGGTTGTCGATGGCCGAAACGACGACGACGGTTCCGGTGCGCTCGTCCACTTTCAAACCGATCATGCAGGTGTTGCTCCCCAGAACCTCCTTGACGCCCGGATACACGCCTTCCGGCATGACCTGGACGAAGGGCTCCTCGCGATACGTCTCCCGGTAGAGATTCAGGAGATCCGCAGTTGCAGCCGGTGATTGGAGCCGACCGTAGGCTGTCGACAGGATGCCCCGCGAGAGGGGCGCCAGGTGCGTCGTGAAAACCACGGTCACGGGGGATCCGGCCGCCTTGGAGAGCGCCTGCTCGATCTCCGGCGTATGCTGGTGGGCGCCCACTTTGTAAGCTTTCAGGTTCTCGTTGGCCTCGACCAGGAGGTTGCCGATGGCCGGGGTGCGGCCCGCACCCGACACGCCGGTTTTGGCGTCCACCACGATGCCTTGGCTGTCGATCAATCCCCTCTTTACGAGGGGATATAGCCCCAGCACAACGGCCGTGGGAAAACAACCGGGATTGGCCACTAGGACGGCGTTCTTGACGGCGTCGCCGTTGATCTCCGGCAAACCGTACACGGTGGGAACATCCGGTTTCTTCGCGGCCTTCATCTTGTACCACTTTTCGTAGGCGGCCGCGTCGTCCAAGCGAAAATCGCTCCCGATGTCGACGACCTTCTTGCCGGGTTTGAGGAGTTTCGGGGCCATGTCGCCGGAAAGCCCGTGCGGCATGGCCAGGAAGAAGAAGTCGGCCTGGGCGAGGGCACGCTCGGGATTGAAGTCCTCGCACTTCATGCTGAAGTGACCCTTCAGGAACGGGTAGATCTCGTTGAGGTCCCGTCCCGCATCGCCCTTGGAGGCGATATAGGTGACTTTTGCCCGCGGATGCTCGAGCAGAAGACGCACCAATTCCAGCCCGGCGTACCCCGTCGCCCCGACGATTCCCACTCGTATCATGGAAGTACTCCCGTGTTTTCGACCATCATACGACAAAATGGATACGGCGTAACACGAAGTCGGCGAGGCACTTCATCGATCCGTTAAGCGATAACCTTGCCCGTTCTTCGTGCCTTCGTGGTGAAAGTCGGGCTATTTCATCTCGCGGATGTAGGCCCGGTCCTTGAGTTCCTGGAGCCACTTCGTCATGGCCTTGTCGGTGCTCTCCCGGCGAAGGCGTTCCTGGATCTGGGGGGCGGCCGACTCGAAGGAGGCGTTCTTCCGGTAGGACACGCGCACCAGGTACACCGCCTCGTCCGTGGACACCACGCCGAGTCCCTTGACGGGCACTGCGAAGACGCCGCGAGCCAAGGCCGGGGCCAACTCGTAGCGGAACCGCATTCCCACCTCGCCTCCCTTGTCGGCCGTGGAGGGTTCCTCGGAATACTTGCGCGCGTAGGAGGCGAAATCCGCCCCCGCTTTCAGTTCGGACATCATCTCCTCGGCCTGTTTCACGAGGGTGTTCCGGTACTCGGCGCTTCCCTTCTTCTCCGGCGGGACGCGGAAGACGATGGCCGAGAACTTGACCTGGTCGTAGTCCCTTTCGTGACCTTCGTAGGCCTTCTTCACCCCGGAGTCGTCGGTCAGGAGGGAGGAGGGCATCTCCTGCTGTTTCACTCTCAGGACCCGCGAGGCCTGCATCTGGCGCTTCATCTTCCGGGTCAGGTCCTCCTTGAACTGCTTCTCGGTGGGCCCCTCCCCCGCCAGTCCCCGTTCGAACTCCTTCGGGCTGTCGAAACGCCGCTTGATGGCCTCGATCTCCATCTCGGCCTGCTTGGCGGCCTCCTTGTCGGAAACCTCGATGGACAGGGGGGCGGCCTCCTGCGACAACACGAACTCCTCGATCATGGCATCGATGACCTTCCGCCGGATCTTCTGGTATTCGGCGCCCGAGGTGGAGGAAGGCGGCCGCTTCCCTTCTCCCAGGTAGTAGGAGACGACGGCCTCCTCGATCTCGCCCATGGTCGCGGCCTCGTGGTTCACGA
The DNA here is from genome assembly GCA_964529445.1 of uncultured bacterium. Lineage (GTDB taxonomy): Bacteria > Oederibacteriota > Muellerivitia > Muellerivitales > Muellerivitaceae > CAZGWJ01. Next base: position 82,478 of record CAZGWJ010000001.1, on the reverse strand, counting down.
CCAGTCCCACGCGATCCACCATCCGCGCCTTGACGGCCGCCTTCTTCGCGGAAGAAACCGGCGTCTTTGTCGCGGCCACCGCGTCGGTGGCCGAAAAGGCCTCGCTATTTGCGGACGCCAGGGCGGCGCATAGGACGGCTGTTGCGATTCTTATTCTCACGGTTTGCCTCCGGGATCTCACCGATCAGGGTTTCCATCTCGCGATTGACCCGGATCACGGCCTTCTCCTTCAGGCCCGTCATCCACTGGTCGAACCGGTAGTCCTTTTCCTGTCTCAGCAATCGGTCATGGATGTCACCAGCCACTTCGGAAAGCGGCCTCATGCTTTCGGAACGCCGGTCAAGAAGCTGGAACACATGATAACCGAAGCCGTCGCGGTACAAGCCGGAAACGCCGCCCGGAACGAGTCCCTCGATAGCCTTCGCGTAAAGCGGCGGCAGGTACTCGATCGGCATCCAGTCCCACAACCCGCCCTGCGCCTTCGCGGGCCCCGCCGAGAGATCCAAAGCCACGTTCTCGAAGGGTTCCCCCGCTGCTAGTCGTTTCTTGGCGGCCGCCAGGTCGGCATGACCCCGGACCACCAGGTGGCGAACTCTCACCGATTCCGGGTGGCGGGCCTCCGACAGGTGCGACCAGTAGTAATCCTCGACCTCGTCCCGAGTGATCCGGACCTTCCGAAAGACTTCCTGTTCCGTCAGGCGGTCGATGATCAGCTTCCTGAGGATGCCGCGCTTCCACGTTTCGACCTTCACGCCCTGCTTCTTCAGGATCACCGTGAAGTGCTCGGGACTGTCCTTCGAGGCGTCCTGAAGCGCCTTCTCGAACTCCTGCCGCTTGATCCGGATGCCCAGGAGGCGGGCCTCCTGGCACAGGAGGTGCTGATCGATGACCCGCTCGGTGAGAACCCGCTTCATGCGCCGCATGTCGCCCTCGGAGACGGCGCTGTAATGGATGGCCATCAACCGGAAGTCGTCGTCGAATTCCTCCAGTCCGATGGGCTCGCCGTTCAGGACGAGAACGGCGTTCTCGGGCGCCACCGGACGACGGGGCAGGTCCACATAGGACGTGCAACCCGCCGACAGGGTTCCCAGGGTCCCGGCAAGTGCGGCGACCCGTAAAAAAGAAACGGCCCGGCCGGGAGATGTCCGGGGGCCGGGCCGTCGAGGGTGGAACATCCGATGAGCCGCCTTGGGTCCGGATCAGGCCCCGCTGCGGACCTTCCGGGCGGAGTCTTGCAACCCATTCAACCCCGGCGGCATAGCCGCCAACCTTGCGTTTCAGAAGCCATTACGCGATCTTGAAACGGCTTCTACTTCCGGGGCGTCAGGGTGCCCAGATACTTCTGGATGACATCCTCCTCGCGCGTCGTCTTGCGGTCGCCCTGCAGGCTCTTGAGGAGGTTGTCGGCCTTCAGGCGCAATTCGATCTGCTTCTCGACAGCCCGATAATCCTTGGGCTTCTGGTTCGCCCGGACCGCGTCCTGGACGTACTGCTCGTAACGGTCTCGCTTCTGCTTCTCGGTGACGATGACATCCCCGACGTTCTCCTCGGCATAGACCTGGGCCAGGCGCATCTGGTAGTAATCATCGTGGTAGGACTTCTGCAGGCGCTTGACGGCCGCCAGATCCATCTCCAGCTTCTCGCGGATGGCATCGAGTTCCTGCCGTGCCTTCTCCAATTCGCCCTTGATGGCCTTCTCGAATTCCTCGTTCTTGTAGTTCTTCTGCTTGAGGGCGCCCAACACGATGTGTTGATCCACCAGGCTGTCGAGGACCTCCTTCACCGTCTCGGGATCCCTCGGGTCCACCGTCGTGGGTGAAAAGACGCGGTACAGGTCGACCTGGCGCATCCAATCGCCGAACGTGATCTTCGTGTCGCCCACCTGGGCCACCAGCGTGCCGCGTGAAATGCCCTTCTTGCCAGGAAGGTACTGGCACGCGGCCAGTGCGGCCACGCCCAGCAACAGGCCGGCCAGGATGAAATGTCGGTGCAGGGAATCTCGGGAGGACATCGTCACGGCTCCTTCTTCGGGAAACGCCCTGTGAGGCGTTCCAGCGTTTGATAGGCGCGTTAGTTTACGCGCTCATTCCAGTTCCCGCAACAGCTTTCCGACCGCATCGAGCCGCGCCTCGTCCGGCTCGTTTCCCCTGATAATGCGGAAGGAAACCGTATTCGGATTGCGTGCGTCGAACCTCAGCCGCGAAGGCGGTGTCCTTTTCATCCAAGCCGCCACAGTCCCGGGTTCGGGCGTGCGCGCCGGATGCCAGGTGAGCGTGGCCCATCCCGCCTGCTCCGAAAGCCGCTGGACCCCCATCCGCTTCAGGTGCGGACGCAGGAGGGCCACCTTCAGAAGCAGGGTGGCGGGCGCGGGCAATGGCCCGAAACGGTCGACGAGTTCCTCGGAAATCGCCGCAACCTCGGCATCCGTGGCCGCATCGACGAGACGCCGGTAGAAATCCACCTTGACGACCTCCTCGGGGACGTAGGACCCGGGCAGGTACGCCGTGACCGCGAGCGCGATCTCGGGATGGAAATCCTCGAGTACCTCCTCGCCCTTCTCCCTGGATACGGCCGCGGATAACATTCCGGAATACAGGTCCATTCCCACCGCATCCATATGGCCGTGCTGATCCATCCCCAGTAGGTTCCCCGCGCCCCGGATCTCAAGATCTTTCATCGCGATGTGCATGCCGGACCCCAGGGCCCGGAACTCCTGGAGGGCTTCCAGGCGTTTGCGGGCCATCTCCCGCATCGTCTCGCGGCCGCGCGGCGGATGGAAGAAGTACGCGTAGGCCTGTCGATCGGTCCTCCCCACGCGTCCCTTCAACTGATACAGTTGGGCCAAGCCGAAGACGTCGGACCGCTCGACGATCAGCGTATTGACACGGGGCATGTCGAGGCCCGACTCGACGATGGACGTGCACACGAGGACATCGCTCTCGCCCGCCACAAAACCCGCCATGACGGATTCCAGTTCGTGCTCCGTCAGCTGCCCGTGCGCCACGGCCAGGCGGGCTTCGGGCACCAACCGGTGAAGCCGGTCCGCCACTCGCTCGATGTCGCGCACGTGGTTGTGCACGTAGAAGACCTGCCCCTCGCGATGCAGTTCCCGGCGCACGGCCTCCGCGACGAGGCGCGGATCGAAGGGTCCGATGTGGGTTGATACGCTCAGGCGATTCTCGGGAGGCGTGTCGATGACCGAGACCTCGCGGATGCCCGACAGGGACATGTGCAGGGTACGCGGGATGGGCGTAGCGGTCAGGGTCAGGACATCCACATCCCGCTTCAGCCGTTTCAGCCGCTCCTTCTGGGCCACGCCGAATCGATGCTCTTCATCGATGATCAGAAGCCCCAACCGGGCGAAGCGTACGTCCTTCATGAGCAGGCGATGCGTCCCGATGACGATATCCAAGTGTCCCGTCGCGGCGGCCGCCAATACCTCCTTCTGGCCCCTCTTGTCCACGAAACGGGAAAGCATGCCGATGCGAACCGGATATTCGGCCATCCGCTCCCGGAAGGTGTGGGTGTGCTGCTGGGCCAGGATGGTCGTGGGCGCCAGCACGGCCACCTGCCGTTTGTCCTGCACGGTCTTGAAGGCGGCCCTCATGGCCACTTCGGTCTTGCCGTAACCCACGTCCCCGCACAAGAGACGGTCCATGGGACGGGGGGACTGCTGGTCCTTCTTCACGTCCCGGATGGAACGCGCCTGGCCCGGCGTGAGGTCGTAGGGGAAGGAATCCTCGAACTCGCCCTGCCAGGGCGTGTCGGGAGGCAGGGGCGTCTTGGATGCCGTCGCGCGGGCCTGGTACAAGGCCACGAGTTCCCTTGCCACCAGGGCCACCTGCTTCCCCACGCGCTCCTTGGTCCTCTTCCACGCGTCGCCGCCGAGCTTGGCCAGCGGCGCGGAGCCTTCCGCGCCCACGTACCTCTGCACGAGCGTGATCTGATCGGTGGGAAGGTACACCTTCTCCTTGTCGGCGAATTCGAGCTGGATATAGTCCTTCGTGACGCCGTCCACCGCCAGGGGCGTCAAGCCGCGATAGAGGCATCGGCCGTAATCCACATGGACGGCCAGGGATCCGACTGCCAGTTCCGAAAGGGACGCCAGGGGTCTCCCCTCCGCGATGGAACGCCGGCGACGAGGATGGCGCGACACGCGGTAACGGCGGAAAAGGTCGTGGTCGGGCAGGATGCACAGGGCGAGATCGTCCACGACGAACCCCTGGTCGATCTCGCCGACCGACAGGACGGGCGAAACGTGCTCCTCGGCCATCAACTCCCGCATCCGGTCCCGTTCGCCCCGGTTGTGGCACAGCAAGTGAGTGACGACGCCCCCGGACACGTCCTTCCTCAGGTCCGAAACGAAGGAGGCGAACTTGCCGTAATAAGGGGGCTGGACCCGCGCGGGCACCTTGGCGTCTCGATCCGCCGGACCGCCGGGCATCTCCTGGGGAAGCAGTCCCAGGCCGAAGGCCGCGCCCCGCGCAAGGGCCCGCTCCACGAATCCCAGGTCCCCGAACATCCCCCGAACCGGAAAGAGGTCCGCCCCTTCCTCGGCGGCCTCCCTCTCCCAATCCCCGATCCGTTCGGAAAGCGTGCGCGCTTGTTCCATCACGGCCGCGGGTTCGAGCACAAGGAGGCGCGCCTTCTCGGGCACATGGTCCCAGAGGCAGGACGCCGGCCCTTTGCGGGCCAGGACCCCCAGGGCATGCCAGGCCCATCCCGGGAACCGGCCGGTAGAGGCCAACAGCTCCTGCGCCATCCGGGACCAGAGCGAATCCTTCTCGGTCTTCTCCCTCAAGCGCGTCGAGATCGCCTCCCTCACCTCGGACGTCATCAACACCTCGTGGGCCGGAAAGACGGCGACCTCCGCGACGTCCCCGGAACTGCGCTGGGAGGTGAGGTCCAGGCTTCGGATGGACTCCGCGATGTCACCGAAGCGTTCGATGCGCACGGGTCCGGAGGGCGATCCGGGAGGCGCCAGGTCCACCAGCCCGCCGCGCACCGCGAACTGTCCCGCTTCCATGACCTGTCCCACGCGCTCGAAACCGAGGGCGGCCAGCCGTTCCTCGAGGTTCCCGGGAAGCTCGGCGCCTTTGCGGAGGAGAAGCAGGCGATCGATCCATTCGCCGGGCGGGAGCGTTCCCTGCAACGCCCCGACCAGGGGCGCCACGACGATTCCGGGTTCGCCTTTCTGCAGCATCAGGAAGGCGCGCAGACGCTCGCCAATGAGTTCGGAGTCCGGTTCCTCGACGTCGAGAGGCAGGACCTCCCAGGAAGGACAAAGCCGGACCGGGATACCGGGCAACCAGGTGACCAGGTCGCCCTGAAGAGCGACCGCCTCCTCCCGCGTGGCAGTCACCACGACCCAGGGGGTCTTTCCGGCCGTTCGCCGGTAGGCCCAGGCAAGGAAGAAGGCGCGCGAGGATCCGGGCAGTCCGTGGATCAGGGTGCGCGGACTCGCCTCGCGTAGAAGCGCGAGCGCCGCGTCGGCCGCCGGCCAGTCGGCGTCGAGAAGGGAGAGGGCGGGGCACAAACTCTTGTTCAAATCGTACGACAAGGTCGTCTCCAAGCACGAAAAGGGCGCCCAGTCCTCCCCCCGGGGGGGTCTGGCACCCGGTTGATCCATCGATTGACCGACGGCATATACATAGAAGATTCGGAGACGAAAGACAACCCTTTATCCGACAAGAACGAGAAAAACAATATGACCCTTGTTCACCACGAGCGCCTCTTCGAGGCGCCACGAAACTGCCATTGGATGTCGCATGACTTTGGCCGAAGTCCGTCATGGAAATAGTCGCCTTGGGTATCCACCCCTCCCGAAATGCAGAACGCCCCGGGGACTTCCCTCCCCGGGGCGCTCGCTACGACCTTCATACCTTGTTGTTCGATTTCATACGCCTCTGTAGTTGTCCAGCCGTCCCATTCACACTTTTCAAACCCGGGGTGCCCGGGTTTGGCGCCGAGTCTCTTTTCAGTTCTCCACCAGCACGGGCGACAGGGTCAGGAGGAACATGCATTCCGGGCAGTGAAGCATATGGTGCAGGACGGCGGCCTTCTGGTCCTCGGTTAACTCGCCCCTCCTGAACGCCTCCAGCAGGTATCTCATCGATTCGCAGTTCAGTTCCATCGCTTCCACCCGGAAGCTCCCAGGGTATGGGTGTGGGTCGGGAGCTTTCCTCGCCGGGTTCCTGACCCGGCGCCTTCTCAAGGGAACTCAGCGGCCCCCTTTTCCTCTTCCACCCTTCAGACGACCGGCCGCGGGAAAATTGCACGCCGGCGAGGGAAATATTTCCGGGTGACGACACGACCGGGCAAGAGCTTATCCCCGTGTGAAAAGGGCTTTCATGCGTTTTTATGGAATAAACCCGTGCGTCGGATCACGCGGGATCGCAATCACGGCAGTGCAGGATGACCGCCGTCACTCCTCATCCATCATTGACTCTCGGGCAATATAACAAGACAAGGATGGATAGACCGGAAGCGATCCTTGATGGCTACATCGGGCGGAAGATGACGAGAGCCCCCCAGAGGGCGAGGGCCGATCCGATAGGGACCGTGAAGTTGTCGTCGAGCACCGTGGTGACCAGTTCCGTGAGGGCCCCGACCGCAGCCCCGACCGCGGCCACGCGCCAGTCGCCCAGAAGGATCCAGGCGATCGGGAAGGTCGCGAGGAAGAAACCGAAGGTGCCCTCCCACGACTTGTGGAACCGCTCGATCTTGTGGCGGCCGAAGAAACGCCCCGCCACCTCGGCCGCGGTGTCCCCGATCGAGATGAACAGCATGGACGCCACCGCGATGCGCCAGTCGAAGAACCACGTCACGGCGAAAAAGGCGGGGCACATGTAGGTGGCGCCCGTGAGGCGCTTCGCCTCGGCCTGGCGGATGATGAAGGAGAAACGGGCCAGGATCCAATCGTTGAAGGACCTGACGTTCAGCCGGAGGAGGTCGAAAGTGATGAAGAAGAGGAAGGCCGCGGCGAGGGCGATCAGGACGTGCAGGCGCACGGTCGCGAGGGGCAGGTCGAAGGGGTTCCACCAGTAATAGACCGGCACCATGGAGGAATTGAGGACGTGGTAGAGCTTGCGGAACCAGAGGAAGGGTTTAGGCCCCCGTCGTACGTCATCCCCGTTTCTCTTTTTCATCAGCTTCCGAACCTCCGTGGGTTGCCTTGTCCAGGTAGAAGGTAGCAGGTCGAAGGTCGAAGGTGAAGCCCCACAACGACGGCGGGAAGACGGCTTGGCCGACCCCGGACTGAGACAAGGTACCGGGGGATCCGATCGGTTTCAACGAGGGGGGCTTCGGTTGGAACGGCCCGTATACAGGACATTCCCCGTCGGGACCTTCACGCCGTTTCGACCGCTCCGAGGGCCCTGCAACGGTCACCGGCCGGGAATCTCCCGGTCCAGGAAGTAAGTCAGGCGCTCCATCTCGGAGGCCAGATCCACCGCCCTCACCATCACCGATGGCGGGGTGGAAAGGACGATCGGCGCGAAATTGAGGACGGCGCGCACTCCGGAATCCACCAGTTCGTCCGTGACGCGCTGGGCCTGGCCGGCCGGGACGGCCAGGATGGCGATCTCGATGCGCTTCTCGCGCAGGGTCTGCCGCAGGGCTCCCATGGGCCAGATCCTCACGCCCTCCAATTCCCATCCCACCTTGGAGGGATCCGTGTCGAAGGCCGCCTCGACCTTGAACCCCGCCTTCGCGAACCCGCCGTACTGCAGGAGGGAGGTCCCGAGGTTACCCACACCCACGATGGCGACCGCCCGGGGCTTCGACAGGCCCAGGATCTCCCTCACCTGGGCGGCCAGGCTCTTCACGTCGTAACCGATGCCGCGCCGCCCGAACTGGCCGAAATGGGCCAGGTCCTTCCGCACGGCCTCCGGGCTCAAGGCGGTGGCCCGGGCGAGTTCCCGGGAGGAAGCCACTTTCCGGCCGTCGCGTTCGAACTGCGAGAAGGCGCGCAGGTACCGGGATAGGCGGCCCACCGTCGGGCCGGGAACGCCCCGGTCTTTTCCGGATCTCGCGGGCTTCAAGGCTTCACATCTCGTCGATGGGCGAATGCGCCTGTTCCTCGAGGTACTTCGCACGCCGGGTCAGGGCATCCTGGACCTTCGAGCTGAGGACCGCCAACTTGAACGGCTTGGGAAGGTAGTCGCTGGCGCCCTTCTTCAGCGCCTCGATGCCTACGGCCAGCGATCCGAAGGCGGTCATCAGGACGACCGAGATCCGCTTGTCCCGCACCTTGAGATACTGGAGCAGTTCCAGTCCCGTCATGTCCGGCATCTTGAGGTCCACGAGGGCCAAATCGTAGGCGTGCTTGCGGTGCATCTCGATGGCCTGGGTCCCGTTCAGGGCCGTATCGACGCTGTATCCCTCCGATTCCAGGGTTTTCCGGATCATCGAGGCGAATTCGGCCTCATCGTCCACCACCAGCAACCGGGCCTGGATCGCGGCTTTTGTGGGACGCGCCGCCTGGACGGCTTTCGCCGTCTTCACGGGTTTCCTCTTCTTGCTCATGGTTGACCTCCTGGCCTCTTATCGCTCGAAGAAATCGACCGGCAACCCTTCCCGGTCCATGACCGGCACCGCCTTCATGGGGAACAGGAGCGTGAACTTCATGCCCCGCTCGACGTTCCGCTCCGCCCGGATCTGACCACCATGTTCCTCCATGATGCGCTTCACGATGGGAAGACCCAAGCCGGTGCCGTGGCCGTATTCCTTGGTGGTGAAGAAGGGTTCGAAGATCCGCTTCAAGTCCTGGGTCGGCACGCCCTTCCCGTTGTCCCTCACGACGATCCGGATGTCCCCGCGGTTGTCCTGGGCCGACAAGCGGACGGGACCCGGATCGAAGCGCGCCTCGACCACCACCGTCCCGCCCTCTTCGAGCGCATCCACCGCGTTCTCCACCAGGTTCAAGAGGGCCTGTTGAACGGCCTCGGGATAACCCCGCAAGGCGGGAATGTCCTCCTGCAGGTCGAGGATGACACGCCCCCTGCATTTCTCCAGGCGGGGATTCACGGCCTCCACCACCACGCGCACCAACCCGGAAATGTCGATGTCCCGGATATGCGAGAGACTCTGGCGGTTGTAGGCCAGGACATCCTCCAGGGTCTTCACGGCGCGGTGCACGAACTCCATGATCCTCGTGAGGTCCTTGTGGACCGCGCTTCCCTTGCGCACTTTCCGGATCAGCATTTCCATGTTGCCCGAAATGAGTCCCAAGGGGGTGTTGAGACTGTGCGCCAGTCGCCCGGCCAGTTCACCCAGCTGGAGCAGGCGTCGTTGCTGGTCGATGCCCCTTTCCGATTCGCGGAGGCGTTCCTCCCTCTGCCAAATGCGCCGAACCAGGAAGGTGCTGATGACCGTCACGGCGGCCATCCAGACCACCCATCGGAGGGTCTGCTGGAGGTACACGAGACGTCGGGTTTCCTCCGGGGAGGATTCCAGCAGGGCCCAGAACGGGTTCATGCCCTGCGCAGGAACCCAAGCCGAGATGTGCAGGTCGTAACTGATTCGCATGGCGACGACGAACATGGCCGCGATGGCCACCCCGATCCCGGCCACCATTCGGGGGGAATGGACCATGCTGGAAGCGATGAGGATGATGAGAAGGTAGGTGGCATTGACGCTCACCGCGCCGCCTGAAAACACCACCCAAATGCAGAGGACGGCCCCGTCGACCAGGAACCCGGCCGCCAGAAGGGGCCTCGCGACGCTCCGGTAACCGGCCATGAAACCGTAGACGAGATTGAAACAGGTCTCGATCAGGATGACGATCCACGCGAAGGTGTTGCGGGCCGGCCCCGGTGTCACCCATTCGACGGCGGACACCAGAATGGTCGCCAGCAACAGCACGACCCAACGGGCTCGCACCATCCAACGGAGGGATTCGACATAGGACTCCTGCTCGGCCATCATCGGGAAACACCCAGGCTTTCTTGGATCCATCCCAGATAGGACGGGTTGCCAGCCGCGACCTTCACGGCCAGGATCTCGCACACTTCGTAGGGATGGGCCTTGCGAAGAACGCGCTCCAGGGAGGGATACTTGCGCACCGTGGTCTTGAGGATCAGCAGTTCCTCCCGCGCGGTCTCGACGCGCCCCTTCCACCAATATCGGCTCGCCAAACCCGGCAACCGGTTGGCGCAGGCGGCGAAACGGCCTTCCACGGCGATGCGCATGAGCCGTTCGCTCACGCGGCGGTTCGGCGTGGTGACGAATACGATCAGTGCCGCCATGGTGTTTCCCTTCGCGCAACCCGGGATCGGATCCTCACCCTTCCCCCTCCCGTCGAGGGAGAGGGAAATTCAACGGCATCCCCCCCGCCCCTTGCCCCCCGTCCGGGGGATGTACCACGGGAGAGGGCCGAACCCTTCGAGACCAGAAGCCAAGAATGATGCTTGTCCGCAGAGACCCATCAAGGTCTGTGAAGCGTGAGCGGATCAGTTCTCCTCGTCCAGCAGGTACATCTTCTCGCCCTTTTGGGAAAGTCCGACCGCGGACTGCGTTTTCCCGGCATCCTTCCCCGAGGCGGAAGGATGCTCGATGGAACCCTCCAATCCCGGCAGGGCGTAGACCCGGGATCCCTCCACCACGTCCACGGCGGACACCAGGCGGTTCTTCGCGAGAACCTCGAACCTCCGCGAGAGCGAGACGGCATCGAGCTCCATGAACGCCTGCAGGTCCACGTTGGCCGCAGTGGCGCGCCCGGACTTCGAGAGGAAGAACATCAGTTTCATGCACACGCGGTCGAGTTTCAAGTGTTCGTTCAAGGCGCCGAAAACATCCTCGAAACCGATGCGGGAAGCCCGGCGCAGGGCGGCCCTCGCCATGCCCTCGGACATCAGGTACAGGAAACGGCGGGGGTTCCCGTCGGAAAGGCCAAGGGCCAGGCGCATCCCCTCGTCCTCCACGACCGCCTCGATGCCCCCCGGGTGCCCTGCGGCCTTCAGCCGCGTGGCCAGCACCTCGCGGAGTTCCGGGATCGGGAACCGGTCCACCTTCACGATGTTCCTGAAAAGCCCGAGCACGGTGGGCTCGGCCCCCTCCTTGACGACCTGGGTGACCTTCGAGAAGAACTCCTCCTGGAGCGTCACGAAGAAACAGGCATTGCGACTCTCGAAGAGAACCTTCAATTCCTCCAGGAACTGGAGCGTGCGATCGGACCGGGTGAGATGGCGAATCCGGTCCCCCCGGATCTTCTCGATGTCGTCCACGAGGACCGCGACCGGTTTTCTTGAACGCGCCAGGAGGGTTCGGACCAGCCGAAGCAGGGTCGCCTTGTCCAGGACGCCTTCCCTCATCCGGCGGTTCACCGCCCGGCGGTCGAGCCCTCCCGAGCGAGGAAGGGCTTCCATCAGCGCACCCAATAGCTCGACCAGGAGATAGTTCGCGTCGTCCAGCGGAACGCCGATGGACACGACGGCGACGCCTCGGCCCGCCTTCTCGCGCAGGAGGTTCAGGAGACTGGACTTGCCCATGCCCGGCTCGCCCGCCAATCCCGTGTTCGACAGGGAATGGAGATCCGCGACAAGACGCTCGATGAGAGCCCGGCGACCCGCGAAGAATTCCATCTCGAAGGGCTGGAGGGCCAGCGTGCTGAAGGGGTCCCGCTTCAAGCCGAAATGGGCGTAGGCCGGCTTTCCCTTCTCCGCGGTTCGCTTCCTCTTCATCCGCTCTCCCTCAGAACCGACGTTCCCAATCGCACCTATCACCCCATTAACATGGAAGCCGTTTCCTACATATCCCTCCCGAAACCCATCCGTTCCCCCACGACCGCGTAAGGCCGGTGGGGCACCAGCTTTCCCTTCAACTGCACCTCCGGTTGGGGCGAAAGCTCGAACCAGGCCTTCGCGATCTCGGCCATCTCCTCGCTGACGAGGATCTGCCCGTGCCGGGCGATGCCGCAAAGCCGCGAGGCCAGGTTCACCACGTCCCCGATCAGGGTAAACTCCATGCGCTGGGGCGAACCGATGTTCCCGAGGATGGCCTCCCCCGCCGTCACGCCGAGCCCCAGCCCGATCTCGACCGGCTTGCTGTAGGAGACCTTGAATCGGGAGTTGTGGAAATCGAACCGCTCCTGCATCTTCACCGCACTGCGAAGAACGGCCCGGACCCCCGCTTCGAGATCGCCGTGCGGCATCCGGAAATACGCGAACGCCGCGTCGCCGATGTACTTGTTGATCTCCCCCCCGTTCTCGCGGATCACCTTCTCGAACTCCGTGAAACAGATGTTGAGAACCTCGACGACCTCCTCGGGCTTCAACTGCTCGGTCATGCGGGTGAAACCGCGGATGTCGGAGAACATGACGAAGACGCGCCTCTTGACGCCGCCCAGTTCCTCCTGGGAGGCCATGCGGCGCGCCCGATCCGACATCGTGGTCCCGACGTAGCGGTCATGGCTGGCCTGAAGGGAAGCGATCCGTTCATCCCTTTCGACCTGCGCCTTCGCGAGTGCCGTTGCCAGGCGGTGGAATCCATCCAGCGGGGTTCCGACCTGCCACAACCTCATGCGCTGGAAGCCGGCCGGAAGGGCCTTGACCGCATCCAGCTGGTGCTGGAGCAGCATCACCAGCGATGCGCCACACCACCAAAGCAGGCCCAAGACCCCCAGACCCGTCATCCAGGGAGCGGCGATCCTCCAGGCGGCTGGCAAGGAATCCCGGTTCGCGGACAAGAGGATCCCGGCGACCCCCAGAAGGGCGAAGAGGATGAACGCCGCCTCGACGGCACCATCCCGCCCAGGCCGGTGTTCCCGCGGCGGAGGAACCTTTTCGGAAGGAATGCGGTTCAAAGACGTTTTCCCTTCTCGGCGAGCCCCTTGGTCAGCATCATCCTCTCGCCGACGATGACATAGGGGACCTGCAGGCCCGTCTTCCCCTTCAACTCCACGGGGGGCAGGGAGGTCATGTCGAAATACTCCTGCACCATCTCGGCCATCTCCTCGTTCACGAGCACTTCAAGGGGTTTTGCGATGGCGCACAGCCGGGAGGCCAGGTTCACGACATCGCCGATGAGGGTGTATTCCATCCGGTTGGCACTGCCCATGCTGCCCAGGATGGCCGTTCCCGCCGTCAACCCGATGCCCAGCCCGATCTCCACCGGGGCGCTGTAGGAGGCGTTCCGGATCCTCACGTTCAAGGCGTCGAAGGACTCCTGCATCCTCAAGGCCGCGCGCAGGACGTTGCGGGCCGCGACCTCCTCGTTGTCGTAGGGACACCTGAAATACGCGAAAACGGCGTCCCCGATGTACTTGTTGATCTCTCCCCCGTACTGGACGATGACGGCGTCCAGTTCGGTGAAGATGCGGTTCAGGATATCCACCGTCTCCTCCGGCTTGAGGCGCTCGGTCATGCGCGTGAAGCCGCGGACATCCGCGAACAGGCAGAAGACCCTCCGGGATTCCCCGCCCATGGCCGGTTTCGCGGCGGCCCGGATACTGCGCTCGGCCGCGCCTGCGCCCACGAACTTCTCGAGCGCCCCCGTGGCCTCGTGCATCTTCTTGGAGACCTTCTGGTACTCGTGCACGGTCGCGCGGAGGACGATTCTCAAGCCCAGTGCAGGTCCCCAGGGCCAGAAGATCCAGGGACGCCGGAGGACGGCCGGAAGCATATGATGCCGATAGAAGAGATCCATCACGGACAGCAGGCGGTAAGCGTCATAGGCCCAACGAAAAACCAGCAGGGCGACCGCTGCGGTTCCGGCCGCCCACAGGAAGACATCCCTGTTGTTGAAGGCCGCCGAGAGGAAAACCCCGACCGCGGCGCTGACGCCCAGCCAGGCAAGCCAGGGCAGGAGCGATCGGAGAAAACCGGGAAACCGCGGTTTGGGGGACTCGGGCATGGGGGCGCTCACCGGTTGGCGTTCTTGAGGACAGTTTAACGCAAAAAGGCGAGGGCCACCAGACGCGGGAGATGGGAGGGATACAGGAACGACGAAAAGACGGCTTATTTTGCCACTGATGGATGGGATGGATCCGCCTTTGGCGAGACCTCGTCACCGAAAGCATTCGGTGACGGGTTCCGATACGACACGGACTTGGAGGAAAGACCTTCGGGAGGGAAAACCGGATCGACTATCGACGTGGGTTTATCAACTGCCGTTCTTCCTTCAACTCCTCACTTCGCGGCGTCCCAGTCGCCGCGCCCTGAGCGACTGAAAGGAGTCGAACGGGCTAACTCCTCACTGTCGTTCGGCTCATCCCCCCGTGGCGCTCATCGCTCCCCACAGGACGAACAACGCCGTCTGGAAATACCACATGATCGCGGTCACCACGAGGGCAAAGGCGATGGCCGCCACGAGGAAGGGTTTCCCCTTGATCACGGTGAGAAGGGAGACGCCCGCGAGGGCGGAAAAGGCGGGCATGAAATCGCGCATGAATGCGTACTTCTCTCCCAGGGAGACCTGCGACATCAGGAAGACGGTCACGAAGATGATCTGGACGAGCGCCGACACGAGGACGGCCGCTGCCACCCGCATCATGACGCGGACAGCCGCGGCGATGATCTCCCTGTCGTTTTTCGAAGCGGTGGGTTCTGACATGAACGACCCGGATTCCTGTTTCCCCTGGGCGGCCCACAGGCCAGCCGCCCAGGATGTTCACGTTCGGGCGAGCCACCCGGTTCGCCCCGGCACTTCCCGAGGATGGAACAACGGCTGAAAAACGGATTCTACCATATCATGCCAGCCCGGGCTGCAGTTTCTCCCCCATGATCACGGTGGGAACGACCGGCTCGGCCTTCCCCTTCAGCTTGACGGCCCCCAGGGCCTCCATGCGGAACATCCCCTCCGCGACCCGGGCCATCTCCTCGTTCACGAGGATCTGGCCGTGCTCAGCGATGGAGCAGAGGCGGGAGGCCGTATTCACGGTATCGCCCACCAGCGTAAACTCCATGCGGTTCATGGACCCCACGTTGCCGAGGACGGCCACGCCCGCGGCCAAGCCCATGCCGAATCCCACCTCCGGCGTCACGCTGTAATCGCTCTTGTATTTCGCGTCGATCTCGAGGAACCGGTCCATCATCCGGAGGGCTCCGAGTAGGATCCGCTTGACGGCCGGGGCCTCATCCTCGAGTGAGCGGGGGAAGAAAGCCAGGATGGAATCCCCGATGTACTTGTTGACCTCGCCGCCGGATTCCCGGACCACCTCCTCGAGGGCCGAAAACAAGCGGTTCAGGAAGGTGACGGTCTCGGTGGGCTTCAATTTTTCCGTCATGCGCGTGAACCCCCGCACATCGGCGAAAAGGACATAGACGGGCACCATCTCCCCGCCCCATTGGTTGCCCGAAGCGTATTTCGCGGCGAACTGGGAGGCCTTGGTCCCCACGAACTTGTCGAGGGCATGACGCGCCTCGTGCATCCTCTTTTCCATGTCGCGCACATTTTCCAGGGTCGAGGCCAGGAATTTCCTCCGGGCGGCACCCGCCTCCCAGGGCATGAAGATGCGCTTCACACGGTGCTGATCGGACAAGGCGCCGGTGCGGACGAGGAACACCTGGAGATCGACGAGCCAGCGGCTGTCGAGGCGCACCTTGAGCCAGATGGAATGTAGGAGAAGGGCGATGGCGCCGGTACCCCCCACGGCCTGGGCGATGAAAAGGTCGCGGGTGTACCACCAGGCCACGCCGCCGATGACAGCGGTCCAAAGGACCCAGAGGAAGACGGGTCCCTTGAGGAAGGAGAGGGGGGAATAGGGTCGAAGGGGGGTGTCCAAGACGCTCTCCGGCGAGGAGGATATATCACTCGGAGGTCATTATACGCGAAGGGCGCGTCATGCCCCAATCGTCGCACCCCAATTAGTAATTAGGAATGAGGAATTAGGCGTTATTTAGGAGAGATCGATCCGACTGGCTTTGCATACTTGTCGAAGATCCCCCGAACGGGGGGGGCGGTGAAAACCGTCAGATCTCCGTCAGCTTCCTGCCGGCTTCGCGGAGGTTCTCCAGGCCCTGCGGCGAACGCGCCTCGACGTAACAGCGCATCAGGGGTTCGGTGCCCGAGAAGCGGATCATGATCCATTCGTCGCCCTCGAGGATGAACTTGAAGCCGTCCTCGGTCCTCACGTTCACCACGCGCTTCCCCGCCATCTCCGAGGGAGGTGTTCCCTTCAGCTTCGCGATCATGGTCTCCTTGAGCCCGGGCTTCAAGGGGATGTTGATCCGGTCGCCCAGGACCGTGCCATACTCCCGTTCCATGTTTTTGAGGATGGCTCCCAGGTTGCGACCGGTCTTGGCCACCACCTCGGCCATGAGGAGGCACGCCAGGATGCCGTCCTTCTCCGGGACATGGCCGTGCACCGTGAGTCCCCCCGATTCCTCGCCGCCGATGATGATGGATTCCCTTCCCATGACCTCGGCGATGTATTTGAAACCGACCGGGGTCTCGCGCACCTCCACCCCATGGGCCTTCGCGATGGCGTCGATGAGGTGGGTGGTGGGCAGGGTACGCACCACGCAACCCTTCCAGTCACGCGTCTTCAGGAGATGCTCGAAGAGGATCGCCACCACCTGGTTGGGTGTGATGTAGGTCCCGTCATTGTCGAGGACGCCGAACCGGTCGGCGTCGCCGTCGTTCGCCAGGCCCATGTTGGCCGGCCAGGCCTTGACTTCGCGCACGGCATCGGCCAGTTCCTTCGCGCCGGGCTCGGGGTGGTGGAAACCGAAGAAAGGGTCGCGGGAATCCCGCAGGACCTTCGTCTTCACCCCCGCTTCCTCCAGGAGGACATCGAGGTAACCCCGGCCGTTCCCGTTCATGGCATCCACCACCACGCGAAGCTTCGCGCGGCGCAGGACGTCGAAATCCACCAGCTCCCTCAACCGCTCGAAGTAGGCTTCTTTCGGGTCGATGTCCACGACGAGGCCGCGGGACCGGGCCTGCGCGATCGGCATCTCCTCGACGACCTCCCGGGTATCCTGCAGGGAGGCCGCCGTGGCTTCCAGTTGCCTCGTGACGGTGACGGGAGCGGGTCCTCCGTCGGCGCCGTTGAATTTGAGTCCCTGGTAGTCGTAGGGATTGTGGCTGGCCGTGAAGTTGATGGCGCCCGCGGCCTTGCGACGGATCAGTTCGTAGGACACCGTCGGCGTGGGCGTACCGACGGGACAGAGGAACGAGGTGATGCCATAGCCCGCCAGAACCTGGCAGGTCAGTTCCATGAATTTCTCGGAGAAGAAGCGGTAGTCCCCGGCTACCACAACCCCGGCGCCCTCCTGCCTCTGGGCCAGAAGGTGCTTCGCGATGGCCGCCACGCCGATCCGGACGTTGGCGAAGGTGAACTCGTCCGCAATGATGGCGCGCCAACCGGATGTGCCGAACGTGATCTTGCCCAAGGGAGACCTCTTTTTCAGGATGTGAGGACCGTCAAAAGCCCCAAGATATTAGGGGAAAGCGGGCCGAGAGGCAACCTGCCCCCTTGTTCATTTCCCCCTCGCCCCTTGTGGGAGAGGGATGGGGTGAGGGGTGGGCCACCCGATCCGTGAATTTCGAGTGGGCGACCGCATGGGGTCGCCCCTACAAAATCGAAACCGCCAATCGGTGGTTTCCTTATATAATCCCCTCATAGTGAAAAAGGTCCTCAAGGCCCATGCCTACTGGCTGGCCCTCGGGCTTTTGATCCTGGGGCAGGCCTGCCTTGTCATCCCGGGGGTGAAACCCACCCTCTGGATCGGGCTTTCCCTGTTCGTCCTCGCCGCCGTCCTCCTCCTGTTTTTCGTCCCCCCCGACCGCAAGACGCCGCCCAGGGAAAAACCCGTTCCCTTTCGCGTCGAAGCCACTTTGTTCGGCTCCACGATGCTCCTCGCCCTCCTCCTGCGCGTCTTCCGCCTCTCCGAGATGCCCTCCGGAATGCACAGCGACCAGGGTCTCACCGGCCTCAACGCCCTCCGCATATTGAAGGAAGGATGGAACCCCTTCTTCGACGCCTACACCCAGGCGGTCCCCGAACCCCTTCTCTTCACGCAATTGGCCGGTTGGTTCGGGGTTTTCGGATCCTCCTATCTTGCTTTCCACCTCTTTTTCGTCTTCCTGGCGCTCCTGGCGATGCCCCTGGTCTATTACGTCGTTCGCCACTTCTCGGGCCCCCGCGTGGCCCTGGCATCCCTCTTCCTGCTGGCCGTCATGCGTTGGCACGTCATCTACAGCCGCAACGGCTACCCGACCGTGCAAGTGCCTCTCTATCTCTTCGGCGCCCTCGCGCTCTACCTGGTGGCCCGGAAGGTCGTGAAGAAGCGTCTCTGGGCCTTCATCCTGTCGGGTGTCGTGCTCGGTCTGGGCCTCTATACCTATCAGGCCTTCAAGATCGCCCCCCTGCTCCTCCTGGTCTTCGTGCTCCTGCTCCGTCCCAGGGGGATCAGACAGGCCGCCCTTCTCTTCAAGCCCCACCGGGCAATGCTGATCGCCTTCGTCGCATTGGCACTCCCTCTGCTGCTTCACATGGTCCTCTCGAAGAACATCGGAAACCGGGAAGGCGATCTCTGGATCTTCTCGCAGATGAAGGCCGAAAAGAGCGTGATGCCCCTGGTCCGCAACATCACCGGCACCAAGTTGATGTTCAACTACCAGGGCGACCTGAACCCGCGTCACAACCTGCCCGGCGCTCCGATGCTGGACCCCTTCACGGGCATTCTCTTCGTCCTGGGGATCCTGCAGGCCGTGCGCCACATCCGCCGCCGCAAATGGGAGGCCTTTGCCCTCGCAGGACTCATCGTGATGACAATGCCGGCCCTGCTGGCCGCCGACTCCTCCGCGCAATCCAGTCGGCTCTTCTCGCTCACGCCTTTCATTGCCATCCTCGCGGGCACCGCACTCGTCCGTCTTTACGACCGGCTCCAGGTCCTCAAGCCGAAATGGCGCAGGAGGCGCAACAAGGGCTTGGCCGTCCTGTTGGCCCTCATCACCTACCTGAACTTCCACGTTTACTTCATCTCGCAGGCGAAGAATGCCGATTGCTGGCACGGACCCCACGTGGAGGCCACGCGGATCGGCCGCATGATCGAGCGTCTCGGGAAGAAAGCCGTCTTCTGCGTGACCCCCCTCTACAGCCGGCACAATACGGTGTCTTTCCTCTCCTACGGGAACCGCGATAACGTCCACACCTTCGAATACCCCCGGCACTTGGCGGCGCCCGTCCTCCCGGAGGGCCGCGACCTGGTTTATGTCCTTGAGGAATACAAATCCGGCGTGGTGGCTCACTTGAAACGCCTCTATCCGGAGGCGAAGGAAGATCGTTTCCTCGACCCGAAGGGCCGGGCGCTTCTGACCTTCCTCACCATCCCGGAGGCTGCCGCCCGGGCGGCCCAGGGCATGAAAGCCGTCATCACGGGACAGGATGGAACCGGCACTTTCCGGGAACTGGGCGATGCCCTGCCGGATGGACCGTACAAGGCCACGCTGGATGCGGTCGGTTGGTTCGAGCAGAGCGGTGCCTACGTTTTCCGGGCCAAGACCAATGGCGAGGCCTACCTGAGGATCGGGCGCGACCCGGTCGCCTGGAACAGGCCCGTCACGCTGGTGCGCGGCTTCCACCGGGTGAGGTTGGCGCTCATCCACCGGCCCGGACCCGCGCGCGCCGAGGTCCAGATGATTCTGCCGAGCGGAAAATCCGCCCGCTTCGACTCCCCGATGTTCCTCTCGACCTTGCCCCTGGCCACCGGACTCAAGGGCTACTACGCGAACAAGGGGGAACTCGTTTCCATCCAATGGGACCCTCAGATCAACTTCACGAACAAGAAGGATTTCCCGTTCGAGGACTTCCCGCCCTTCTCGATCCGCTGGCAAGGGTGGTTGAAGGTGACCCAGGGCGGCCGATACCGCTTCGACGTGCTGACGCTGGACCAGGCGATCCTGACGGTCGCTGGCAAGGAACTGCCCGTGAACGACGGGGGCCGCTCGCCCGGCCTGATGTTGGGACCGGGATCCTACCCCCTGACGCTGGAATACAGGAAGGAGGAAGGGTCCGATATGGCCCTGCACCTCCTGTGGATGCCGCCCGGAGCCGAGAAGTGGGAACCTATACCGGCCGAGGCTTTCGGCACGACCGATTAATTAACCGCCAAGTACGCCAAGCCCGCAAAGAACGACCCCGTCATATAATTCGTCATTGCGAATGGAAGCATCGCAAAACACGGGCGCGCCCACCACAAACGTCGTTGAATTGACGGTCATGGTTCTTTCGTTGTACCGATTTCAATTTTCCTCATTTCCGTTTGCTAGATATAGAATGCCGGCACCCGCCTCCCCTGCGGGTTTACTTTCTATCGGAGATAACCATGCCTGCCTATTTTTTCAATGAGAGTGAATTGACCGTCAAGACCCCGCGCGGCGAGGCCCGCCTGGGGTTCACCTCCCCCGACATCCTGCGCTACCGCTTCACGCCCGGCACCCCCAAGGTCGAGGAGACCTTCGTCGTCGAGCATCCCCCCTGCTTCATCCCGGCCCGTTTGTCCAAATCCGCCGGTAAGATGCGCCTCGCGACCGCCTCCCGCATCCTCGAAGTCACCCTCTCGCCCTTCTCGTTCCGCGTGACCGACCCCAAGGGCCGCCTGATCCTCTCCACGCCTACTGGCAAAACCGCCGAGGTCCGTCACGAGCCCCGGACGCTGGCCGCCCACCGCATGAACAAGATCGCCCCGCCCCCGACCGGGCTCAAGCAGGTCACCGTGGTCCGGTTCGAGTTGAAGAAGGACGAGAGGGTCTACGGTCTCGGCCAGGACCCCATGGCGAACCTCGACCAGCGCGGGCACGAGCGCCGCATGTGGCACGAATGGGCCGGCAAGCGCCGCAGTGGCAACGACGGCATGCCCTTCTTCATCACGAGCGCCGGATGGGGTTGCCTCGTCAACTCGTCCTGGGCCATGCGCTTCGCCGTGGGCGGGGCAAAGGTGGGCGAAGGCCCCACCGACTTCGGCTGGAACTGGTGCTCCGCGCCCTGGGCCTGGGACCAGCATTCCGGCGAGAACCACCCGGACCGGATGGCCATCCTTCTCGACGACGGGGTGATGGACCTCTTCCTCATTCTGCGCGACCGCGCCGACGGCCTCTTGGCCGGTTACGCGGCCCTCACGGGCGCCTCCCCCATACCGCCCAAGTGGGCGCTGGGCTTCATCCAATGCAAGAACCGCTACCGCACGCAGGAGGAATTCCTGCGCGTGGCCCGCGAATACCGCCGCCGTGGCCTTCCTCTCGACGTGCTCGTCATCGACTGGATGTGGTTCAAGGATTTCGGCGACCTCTCCTGGGACAAGGAGAACTGGCCCGATCCCCCCGCCCTTTTCCGCGAGATGGAAAAACTTAACGTGAAGGTGTTGCAGGCCCAGCATCCCTACATGACCCGCACCTCAAGGCTCTACGAGTCCTACAAATCCCGCGGCTTCATCAACGACATGCCCGGACCGGGCAACCCCTCGGTGGACCATTCGAATCCTGCGGCCCGCAAGACCTGGTGGGGCGACATCAAGCCCCTCTTCGAGCTGGGTGTGCGCGGTTATTGGACCGACATGGGCGAGTTGGAGCACCACCCGCCTGCCACGAAGCATTTCCTGGGGGCGCGCGAACGCGTGCACAACATCTATACCCTGCTCTGGACCAAGGGTCTCTACGAGGGTCAGCGCAAGGACTTCACGGATCGCGTCTTCAACCTCGCCCGTTCGACCTGGGCCGGCGTCCAGCGTTACGGCACCACGCTTTGGTCCGGCGACATCGAGGCTTCTTGGGAGGTTTTCCGCGACCAGGTGGTGATCGGCCAAGGCGTTTCCCTCTCGGGACAACCCTGGTGGTGCACCGACGCAGGCGGCTTCATGACCTACCGTCCCTTCACGCCCGAACTCTACGCCCGCTGGTTCGAGTGGGGCGTGTTCAACGCCCTGTTCCGCACGCATGGCACCAAGCCCGAGAACGAGGCCTGGACCTACGGCCCTGCGATCGAAAGGATCGTGGCCGACCATATCGCCCTTCGTTACCGCCTGATGCCCTACATCTATTCCCTGGCCCGCCAGGTGCACCTGACCGGCGCGCCCATCATGCGTCCCATGCTGATGGCTTTCCCCGAGGACCCGAAAGCAGTCGCCGCCACCGACCAGTTCATGTTCGGCCCAGCCCTGTTGGTGGCCCCCATCCTGCAAGAGGACGCCCGCACGCGTGAGGTCTATCTGCCGAAGGGGGATTGGTACGACTTCAGGACGGGCGAGAAGATCAAGGGCGGCCGCACGATCACGGTAGGTGCGCCTTTGGGTCGCATCCCCCTCTTCGCCCGGGCCGGAAGCATCATCCCCATGGGCCCCGAGATGGCCTATGCCCTTGAGAAGCCGTTGACCGACGTCACGGTGCATACCTACGCCGGGAAACCCGGTGCTTTCGTCCTCTACGACGACGACGGTCTCACCTATGGATATGAGAGGGGCCAATACGCGGAGACACCCCTCGCGACGAACGCCAAGGGCCGCTTGAAGGTCGGGAAGGTCGACGGAAACACCGGGATCCTGCCCAAGGGCCGCCGCTACAAGAGCGTCGTGCATGACGGCAAGCGTGGGGTAGAGAACCTGAACCCCATCCAGATCCATGTTGACCATGACCTGAAGACCGGAGGGATCCTCAAGATCCATGCCCTCATCGAGAACAACACCGGGCGTGAATTGGGTGCCAAGGTCGCAATCGTTGCCCCCGCGGGCTGGGGCGTGGACAGCAAGCCGGACCCGGACTTGATCGTAAAGGTGGGAGAACTGTGCCATCTCGTTTGGGAGCTGAGCCCCCAGGCCGATGCCCTCCCGGTCTTGAGCCAGGCCAAGATCACCGTCGAGGTTCTCGACGGCAAGAAGACCGTGAAGAAGCAGGTCTCCAACGTGGAGTGGGGTTCCGGATTCCCCGCCTGGTTCTCGGTGGTGGGTTCCTTCGACAACAAGGACGGGAAGGGTCTGGACCGTGTGTACGGCCCCGAGAAGAACGCGGATCTCGCGTCCTATGGGAAGGGCCTGTCGTGGCTGAGGGCCCCGGGCCGGGAATTCACCTGCTTCGGTTACGTGGACTTCAGGGAATGCGGAGTGACCTTCCCCGAGCAGGGCGTGGCCTACGCCAAGTGTTCGGTGTGGTCGGACAAGGCGAGGACCGCCTATGTCGAGGCCGCAGGTGATGATTCGATGAAGGCCTGGGTGAACGGAAAGCTCGTCGTGAACGAGAAGGGATTGCTGTTGAGGACGCTCTTCAAGAAGCCGGTCTCATTGAAGAAGGGCTGGAACAAGGTGCTGATCAAGGTGGGCGCGCAATGCACCCGCCCGTGGAGTGGTCGGGAGTACGGGTTCCAGTTCAGGTTCACAACTAAACAAGGAAAGGTTCTGAGGAACCTTCTATATGGAGTACGCTAAGATCCTACATTGATATTATACGGTGTGTTTGAAGGCGTGAAGGTGGCAGGCATTTTGTTTTCAGTCTGTGAAGCGTGACCCCGTTTATTGCGCGGCCTTCTTGAGGGCATCCGCCAAGCTCATCCCCGCGTCATCCTGCGCGCGAAAGAGGCGCCCGCTGATGCCGTCGTCCAGCAAGGCCGGAACGATGGCGACGTATTAGGACCGCCCCGCGTGCGCATGCACCTTGGGTTTCACGAAACTGATCTCAAGCCGTTTACCGCAAGCCATCGCCACGCTTTCCAGCAGGCTAATGGAGGGGCTGGACTTGTACTGACCGCTTTCAACACGGGAGATCGCGCTTTGCTTGGTCCCGATCCTGGCAGCGAGTGTCTTTTGGGTAAGTCCGGCATCCTCCCTGAGCTTCCGAACCTCCATGGCCAGGTCGAACATTCTTTCCTTCTGTTCAGCACGGCGTTTGACCTCGGGGTTCCTTTCCAGTTTCGCGAAGAAAGAAGTCGGATCGTAATAGGGCTTATCGGTTCTTTTGTGCTTTTTCATGGTCCAATACCTCCTTCATCCGTTTCAACGACAGTTCCAAGTCATCCTTGGGGGTCTTTTGGGTCTTCTTCTTGAAGGCGTGGAGCCAAACCATTTCAGGCCCCGTAATCACGACATATGCGATCCTGTACTTCCCGCCTTCCCCTGAAAACTTGACCTCCCAAAGTTTGCCCGACAGGTTCTTAAATATCACCAGCGGGCACTTGAGTCCGTACTTCTCGATCCCTCGTTTCACGCCCGCAAACTCGCCTTGGTCGCCCGCCGAGAGGCCAAGTATGAAATCCTCGACCGGTTTACGACCGCTTGGAGTCTTGTAGAACTCCACCTTCATACCAGGAGTATAACACATTGGTTATATCCTCTCAATAGGTCAAATTTCAGCTTGTCGCTTTCTTCAGGGCATCCGCCAAACCCATCCCCGCGTAATCTTGCGCACGGAAAAGTCGACCGCTGATGCCGTCGTCCAGCAGGGCCGACACGATGGCGCCGGGGACGACGCTCTCCACCGCGTTGGGGGCGTTGGGCCCACCCAAGTCCGTCCTCAGCCAACCCGGATCCAGCAGATTCATCATGACCCCCGTGTCCTTCAACGAAGGCGCAAAGTCCCTCACGTACTTGTCCACCGCGCCCTTCGAGATGGAATA
The DNA here is from genome assembly GCA_964529445.1 of uncultured bacterium. Taxonomy (GTDB): domain Bacteria; phylum Oederibacteriota; class Muellerivitia; order Muellerivitales; family Muellerivitaceae; genus CAZGWJ01. The sequence goes on along the minus strand of CAZGWJ010000001.1, from coordinate 57,937 downwards.
GGCGATCAATTCGGGCTGTTCCTTGATGCCCGAGGTCGTGTTGACGACACGCCCCCACTTGCGCTGGATCATGGGAGGCACCAAGCGGTTGCAGATGCGGGCCAGTGCGATGACGTTGATCTCGAAACTCGTGCGAAATTCCTCCGCCGTCACGGTCCAGGGGTCCTGCCGATACTTCGTCATCAAGGCAGCGTTGTTGAAGACGATGTCGATCTGGCCCGCGGCCTTCAGGGCCGCATCCAGCATGGAATCCACCTGGGTCTGATCGGAGAGTTCCCCCGCGACCTGGGCCACCTTCACGCCGAGGGCCCGGCATTCCTTCGCGACGGGGTCGGTGTGGGCGGCATCCCGGCTGTGGAGAACGAGGTTCGTCCCCAGCTTGGCCATGGCGAGGGAGACCTGCTTGCCGACGCCCCGGCTCGCGCCAGTGATCAAAGCCCACTTGCCCTTGACGGATTCGATGCTCATGGAAACCTCCGAGATTACAAATAGGACACGGACAATTCACAGCCATCGCGAAGGCGCGAAGGCGCGAAAAACATCATCCGACTCAATGGGTAACATCGAACTGATCCCCTCACCCATTCCTCTATCACCAAAGATCGGTTCTGAGGAATTGCCCTCCCCCGCAAGCGGGGGAGGGACAAAGGGAGCGGGGCGAGGAATTACTTCAAAACAACCGGGAGGGCCAGGCCGTCCTTGGACAACTGGGCCTTGACCGTCACCGACTTGGAGCCCGACTTCACGACGACTTCGTAGTCCCCCGCGAAGCCGCGTGTCTGGTACGAACCTGCCGCGTCGGTCTTCCCGTCCGCGTTGGTCCACCAATCCTTGAGCACCAGTTCCTCGAAGGCCTTGCCAGCGGGTTTCAAGGACCAATCCCGCTTGAAGAAGGGCGCCTTCTGGCCGTAATGGGCCCCGTCCCAGAAGCCCCACGTGATGAAGCTGTTGGCGTGGGGGTTGCTGAAGACCGCCGTCATGAAATCCTTCGTGAACTGCCCCTCCAACTCCTCGTCCTTGATCTGGGTGTCGTATTCGGTGATCGCCACGGGGACCCCGAGGGCGCCGAAACGATCGATGACCTGGAGGAGGTCCGGAATGGACCAGGGGGACTCGCCGATGTGGGCCTGCAACCCGAAGCCGCCCACGGGCGCCTTCTTTTCCTGCAGGAACTTGATGACCGCCTCGCATCCGTCCAGGTGCCCCATCGAATCGGGGTTGGGATAATCGTTCACGAAGAGAACGGCCTTGGGGTCGGCCTCGCGGGCCTTCTTGAACCAGGTGACCAGCGCATCCTGGCCCAGAATATCCGTCAGGGCCTTCTCCGGGACCGGCTCGTTGACCACGTCCCATTCGACCAGCTTCCCCTTCATCGCTCCGCCGACGTCCATGATGCGCTTCTCGATGGCGGCTTCCAGGGCCTTCGGTTTGTCCTTGAGTTGCTGGACATCACCCGGCATGTACTTCCATCCGCCCCAGACCATGTTGTGACCCCGGATCTCGATGTTCCGGTCATTCAACCACTTCGCGGCATCCAGCGTTTCCTTGCGGCTCCATCCGCCGCTGTTCGTGGCTCCCTGCTCCCAGAAACCCCACTTCAGGTCGTTCTCGAAGACCACGCGGCTGAAGAGCCGCTCGATCTCGGCGCGGTAACGGTCGGAATCCTCGCCGGTGCCGGCCATCCGGCCTGCCACCACGGCCGAACCGAACCCGAAGGCGTGGCGTTTCATGCGAACCGAGACCTTCGCGCCGGACAGGGGCTTTCCGTTCTTGTCCTTCACCGTCACGGTGAGGTCGCCCTTGCGGACCTTCTCGATGTTCTCCTCGGCCGTCTTGCGCCAGGGAGCGTCCTCCTCCATGCCCCCGTAGGTCACCTTGGTCTGGGGCATGTCCGATAGCTTCTTCTTGGTGCCGTAGTTGGTGATCTTGACGTCGGCCAGTTCGTAGCTCTGCGGCCCATACCCCATGCGGAAGGAAAGATGGGATTTTTCGGCTTCCAGGTCCTCCCGGGCCACGAAGGGCATCATGAACTTCTTCCATTTCGGCCCGGCCGAGATGCTCTGCTCGATGGCCTTGGTCCAGGGGTCGCCGTACCGCTCGAAGACCACCTCGCTCTTGGCGTCCCCGCTCTCGCCCTGGCCCTTGACGGCCCTCATCCAGAACTCGAGGAGCATGACGTCCCCGGCCTGGGTCGGGACCGTGATCATGATGTCGTTCTGCGGATTCCATTTCATGGCACCCGCCTTCAGGGTCGTGAGGCGGATGGCCTTCCTGAAGGGCTGACCCTCCACGGGGACGATCTCGGCGACGCCCAAACCTTCCTGGAGGTCGCCCGTCGGGAACATCTCGATGCCCGGTTTGGGGAGGAGGGGTTTGCCGCCCGGAGGCGCCCCTTGAGCCGCCAAAGCCATCGGCATCAGGCCGATCAGGAGGGTGAGGAGGAGGTTCATCAGGTTTCTCGTCATTCAGGCACCGCCTTCGAAAGGGTTGAATGTCGTGAGTGGAATGATACAACAGGCGTGCAGAATGAAGTGAACGGCAAATAGGGTGGAAGCGCTACCAAACCATGCCATGGGCGAGGCCCTACACACGAATGGGCAGAACCGGGGATCCCTCACGAAATCCGTCTCGGGATGACCGATGAAGCCTAATCGGTGTCCGTCACCAATTAACATTGGTGCCGAGATCTCGCCGAAGGCGGATCCATCCCCATCCATCGGTGGCTAATGGTCATGTTGGGTCAGTGGAAGTAGAAGGCTTCCGCGAGCGTGGGGTGCGGATGCAACGTCCTCTTCAGGTCCTCCACCGTCAGGCCCTTCGACACCAGCAGGCACGCCTCGCCGATCAGGTCCGTGGCCTCGGGACCGGCCATCTGAACCCCCAGGATCCTCCCCGAATCTCCGTCGTAAAGCACCTTCACGAAACCCTGGATCTCGCCCAGGATGCGGGCCTTGGAGACGGCCGCCATGTTGTTGCGCAAGACCTTCAGGCTCGGGCAGGCGGCCTTGGCCTCCGCCTCGGTCATCCCCACGCCCGCCATCTCAGGGGAGGAGAAGATGACGTGGGGCACCTTGCGGTCGTCCATCGTCTCCTTCGATCCTTTCATGGCCTCCGCAACGATGCGGGCGTGTTCGTAGGCCGAATGGGCGTAGGGGAACGTCGAGGACAGGTCGCCGATGGCCCAGACGCCGGGAACGGAAGTCCTCAATTGTCCGTCCACCTTCACGCGGCCCTTCTCGATCGCGAGATTCAACGCGGGGATCCCCGCGTGGTCCAGGTTGTTCACTCGCCCCGCCGCGACGAGAACCATATCCTCGTCCCTGCGGACGACCTCCTCGACGCCCAGTTCGAGCTCCACGCCCATCTTTCGATAAGCGTTCAGGAGCAGTTGGGAGAGTTCCGCGTCCATGGTGGGGATCAGGGTGGAAAGGATGTCCCCCACGCGCACCTTCACGCCCATCTGGGCGTAGAGGCCGGCGAACTCGAGGCCAATGACGCCCGCCCCGACCACCAGCAGGGACTTGGGAAGCCTCGGCTGGGACAGCAGTTCGTCGCTCGTCACGACGCCGTCGCCCAGGGGGAAGGAGGGCAGGACGCGGGGACGGGAACCCACCGCGAGAATGAGCTCCTTCCCTTTATATTCCTCGCCGCTGCATACAACGAGGTCCGGCGCCTTGACAGTCGCCTCGCCCTGAACGACCTCGACCTTGTCGGCTTTCAACATGGAGGAGATGCCCATCTCCAGGACCGTGACGGTCTTCTTGAGGCGGGCCACGATGGTATCGAAATTCAGCTTCACTTCCGGAGCCTCGAGGCCCCAGGACTTGCCTTCCTTGGAGAGCGCGGAGTAGCGGACGGAGGCCTGCTGGAGGAGTTTGGTAGGAATGCAACCCACGTGCAGGCAGGCCCCGCCGAGCTTCCTGCGCTCGAAAAGCGCGACCGACTTGCCCTGGCGGGCCAGCAGATGAGCCAGCGTGTATCCGCCGGGACCGCCGCCGACGATGAGAACATCAAAGGACTTCACGAATACACCTCACATGGACCGCAGAGAACGCAGAGGTCACAGGGAAAGACGATCGAGGGTGACTCAACTTCCAAAACCCAAAAAGTCGTTCTCTGTGTTCCCCGCGTCCTCTGCGGTGAGCGTTGTTGTTCCGGCTTCTACGTTATATCAAAACTCACACCGTTGGAAACGAAAGCCTGGATCACGGCGCGTTCGACGTCGGCGGCCGCGAGAACCGGTTCCCGCCCCTCGTCGTTGAGGCCGATCATCAACTTCTCCGGGTCGGTCTCACCAAGCAGCCCTCGCCAACCCTCTCCCACGTTAAGGAGAATGACCCCCTGTTGCAAGAGGACATCCCCCTCCCGGGCCTGGGCCCCGCCCGCCACCTTGCGGCCGTCCATGAGCAGTTCCGCCTGGGTGGGCGCCGAGAAGCAATGGCCCGGTCCGCGGCCCTTGTGGGGCGAGTCGGAGAGAGCCACCGGGCGCCCCAGGGCGGCAAGACCCTTAGCGATCAGGGTGCTGATCTTCCGGTAGCTCTCGGGCAGTCGGCCCCCCACGAGGGGGTCGTCGGTCGACGCGATGACGGCGTAGCAGAGATCGGCCTCGGAGTGGAAGACGGCCCGCCCCCCCGTAGGGCGCACTTCATAGGGATAAGGAAGGGCGTTGAGTTCGATGCGATTGGCCTCAAGGCGGCCCAAGGTGAGGGTGGGATGGGAGAACGAGAAGAAGCGCAGGATGGGTGCATCGCCCTTCTTGAAGGAGTGGAAGAGGGCGGCGTCCCACTCCATCTGTGATTTTGTAGGTTTAGATGACGATGGCAACAACTTCCAGATCACGGAGTCACCTCTTTCACCACCAGTGCCTCTTCGAGGCACCACCAGCGCCCTACGGGCGCCACCAATAAGCACTTCTTTGTTTTGTCAACGACTCCTAACTCCTAACTCCTAACTTTCTTTACAGGGGTATTCCCGGCTGACCCTCAATACACTGACCTTGCAAGTAGAGTAACCCAACACGTGGACGGTCGGTGCCCTTCTTCCCCTCCGGTCTCGTTCCCGAGATGGAACCCGGATTGAAGAAGAACACGTCCCCCGCCTGCATGGCGGTAGGCTCGAAATTGCGCCCGTAAACGATGAGCGAAACGCCCGCTCCCTCGAACTCCTTCAGGAGCCGGGCCTTCAAACCGTGCGGCTTGCCGTAACCATGGGTGAGGCCCAACCGGACGGGTCCGAAGTTCAGCACCACCTTCTGCAACACCTCGTATTTCACGACCTGGTCGTCCTGGTTGCCGTTCACGGCGAAGACGGGCGCCATGGGCTCCAACTGCTCGAGAACCCGGACGTCCCCGATGCCCCCTGCATGAAGGATCGCGTCGGCTCCCTTGAAGGCGCGTTTGACGGAATCCAACTGGGCCATCGAGAGTGTTCCCTGCGTGTCGGCCAGGACGCCGACGACCAGGCGAGAACCGCCACGGAGCTTGGCTCCAAGGCGCCGCCAACGTGGCGAATCATCGAGTTTTTGACAATCCGGGCACTTCACTTTAGACTCTCCCATTACCGCATCGTTCACCACGAAGGCACGAAGACACCAAGAACGAATCTCAAGGGTGACGAAACATCGACGAAACCCGGACGGACATCCTGACTTGAAGATAGCTTTATGTCAAATCAACACCACCATCGGGGACTTTGAGGGAAACGCCCTCAAGATCGAACGCTCCCTTGAACGCGCCCGGGCGGCCGATTGCGGCCTCGCGATCTTTCCCGAGCTCACGCTCACCGGCTATCCCCCCCGCGACCTGCTGGAGCGCCCCGCTTTCCTGAAGGCCGCCGATAAGTCCCTGAAGCGGGTGGCACGCTCGGCCCGCGGCATCGCGGCCGTCGTGGGGACCGTGCTTCCCAACCGGAATACCGGCAAGCACCTCCACAACGCGGCTCTCACGGTGAAGGACGGCCGTATCCTCCATGTCGATCGGAAGGTCCTGCTCCCCAACTACGACGTCTTCGACGAGGACCGTTACTTCGAGCCGGCGCCCCGGTTGGCACCGCCGTATCGTCTGGATGGCCTTCGGATCGGGGTCACCATCTGCGAGGACCTTTGGAACGCGAATCCCCGGCGAAACCGCCGCCCCCTCTACGACCGCGACCCCGTCCGGGAACTGGCGGCCCACCGTCCCGACCTGGTGCTGAACCTCTCGGCTTCCCCCTTCCACCGCGACAAGCTCGCCCAGCGACAGGCCGTCCTCGCGACCGCGGCCCGTCGCCTGAGATGCCCCGTCCTGTACTGCAACCTGGTGGGCGGTAACGACGACCTCGTGTTCGACGGCGCCTCGATGGCCGTGGACGCGAGGGGCCGCCTTCTGGCCCGCGCCCTCGACTTCGCGGAGGACCTTCTGGTCTTCGATCCGTCCCGCCCGCGGCTCGACGTCCGGCCGTCCTCCTCCACCATCGTCGAAGCCCAGTTCCGCGCCCTGGTTTTAGGCACCCGCGATTACGTGAACAAATGCGGCTTCTCGCGGGTGCTCATCGGCCTCTCGGGAGGGATCGACTCGGCCCTCGTGGCCTGTCTCGCCGTCGAGGCCCTGGGCAGGGAGAACGTCATGGGCGTCACGATGCCCTCACCCTACTCCTCGCGGGGCAGCGTGAAGGATTCCGAAACCCTCGCCCAAGCCCTCGGGATCGACTTCCGGGTCCTTCCCATCACGAGGTCCTTCCGCGCGGCCCTTTCCTCCCTCGCTCCCGCCTTCCGGGGCACGAAACCCGGACTGGCCGAGGAGAACGCGCAAGCCCGCCTGCGCGGCCTCTTCCTCATGTCCCTCTCCAACAAGTTCGGCCGTCTCGTCCTCTCCACGGGCAACAAGAGCGAACTGGCCGTCGGTTACAGCACCCTTTACGGCGACATGTGCGGCGGTCTCGCCGTCATCTCGGACCTTCCCAAGCACCAGGTGTACGCCCTCGCCCGCTACGCCAACCGCCACCGGCGGCTCATCCCCGAAGCCGTCTTCAGGAAAGCCCCCTCGGCGGAACTCAGGCCCCACCAGACCGACCAGGACACCCTGCCTCCCTATGACACGCTGGACGCCATCCTCAAGCACTACGTGGAGGACCATTGGGAAGCCTCCCGCATCGTGAAAGCCGGATTCAAGCGATCGGTGGTGGAGAAGGTCGTTCGCATGGTGTCGGGCAACGAATACAAGAGACGCCAGATGGCGCCCGGGCTGAAGGTGACCCCGAAGGCCTTCGGCATCGGCCGTCGGATGCCCCTCGCGCAGCGCTTCACCGAGGATTAACCGCAGGGTACGCAGAGTTCGCAGAGAACGACCCTATAGGGTTCCATCATTGATCGCAGTTAAAAGGCACTTGCGGGAATGCATTTCCCGACTTAGGGTCTTAGCTGTTCCCTGCGATCCCTGCGTTCTCTGCGGTAAGGAGATTGTCCGTGTCTAAAGAATTAGTCGAGATATCCAAAGAGGTCGCGTTCGAGGCGGCCCACTACCTCCACAACCCCGCCTGGAGCCGCGAGAGGAACCTGTCGGTCTTCGGACGTTGCTCGGGCTATCGTGCCGACGACCCGAGGGCCGCGGAATTTCCCCATGGCCACTCCTACCGCCTCCGCGTGACCGCGAAGGGACCCGTGAAGAGCGACACCGGTTTTGTCGTGGATTTCCGGCGCCTGAAGGAGATCCTGGATTCGGAGGTCCGTTCCCGCTACGACCACCGCTTCATCAACCAGGAGGTGGAGCCGTTCCGCTCGACGCCCACCCTCCAGCCCACCGCCGAGAACATCATTCGCGACCTCTGGAAACGCCTCGCCCCCCGGCTGAAGAAGGAGGGCGTGACGCCGGTCGAGATGACGCTGTGGGAGTCGGATTCGAGTTCGGTCACCTACCGCGGCGGAAACTAATCCCGACAACACGAAAACGGGAACCGCAGAGGCGCAGAGCCGCAGAGAACAACTCAAGCCATTTTAACCACCGATGGAGGGGATGGATTCCGATACGACCGCGGAACGGCAACGAGAACCGCAGAAGCGCTCAGACACAGAGATCTTACTTCTTCTGACGGCATGATGATCCTTCCTCGATCGACAGGCCTCTGTGACTCTGCGGTAATTGTGGGTGTTCAGCCGCCCTCCTTTTTTAACCCCGGTGTATAATCAGCCAACCGTTCGTCGCAACGAGGGACCATGCCGCCTTCCTCCCAACTGAAAACCTGGCACAAGGGCGTCAAGGACCGGAAAAAGAACCGCATCACCAAGGTCCTGGGCGTCGAGTATGCCCACCTGACCCTCGACACGGGCGAGCTTTATGTCACGGCGGAAGGCCTTCCCTTCCTGGACCTGCTGGATCCTTCCAACTACTGGCTGGATCGTGACTGGTTCGAATCGCATTCGACGCGACTTTCCGGCACCAGTTCCATCTACAAGATCCGGACCAAATCCGTGAACGGGCATTCCAAGGACATCGTGATGAAGTGGAACCGCATGGGCCAGGACATCCCCGGCGCTGAGGAACTGGACGTGCTGGAGGGCGCGGCCTTCAACAGTCCCTTCGAGGAGTTCTCCCTGCTCAAGGAGCTTCGCAACAAGCTCTACCACTCGGGACGGCGCATCGTGGTCCAGAAGCCGCTGGCCATCTTCGTGGCCTCCGCGACCGTTGACCTTTGGCAGAGCGGCCGCAAGGAACACAAGATGCTCTCGAAACTGCGCTCGCACGACGAGGTGACCCTCGACATGCACCGCCTCTACGCCGTGGTGTACGAGTGGATCAAGGGCATCGACGCCCACCAGGCCTTCACGGCCGGCATCATCAGCCGCGAGAACATGAAAGGCCTGGCCCTGGACGCCCAACAGGTCATGGAAGACGCCGGTTTCAAGGTCCGGGACAACAAGCCGGACCATATCATCGTCCGGCCCGAATCGGAGCGCACCCTGGCCCGCACCCGCGACGGGCGCACCCTCTACGCCCTCGTGGACTTCGAGCTCCTGGAGCGCACCCTCTCCAACGAGGAGCGCGTGCGCCAGCAGAAGCGCCAGGAATACCTGAAGCGCCAGCGGGACCGTTTCAAGGTCCGGACGGAGGAGAACCCCGAATCCAGCCTGCACGCCGTCAACCTGCTGGGGGTGGATTACGTGTACGGACGCGTGGAGAGCGTGAAGGGCCGCCTCTGGGTCGTCGGGAAGGACCCCGTCCTCTACGACTACTTCCTCCCCGAGCGCTGGCGGCACTTCCCCAAGACGAAGATCTCTGTCTACAGCGAGATGTACCACACCATCACCAAGGACGGCATCCACCTGGTCCTGCAGGCCTCCCGCGTGGGCCAACAGCCCGACATGGACCCCTTCCGCGAGGACGAGCAGAAGATCCTGTCCCACGGGTACAACAGCCCCTTCGAGGAGGTCTCCCTGGCCGTGGAACTGGCCCAGCGGGGCGTGGCCTGCATCTATCCCCGCGCCATCTACATGTCCGACAGCGCCACCGAGATCTCCCGAAGCGTCTTCGACGGTTCCCGGTACCATTCCCACGAGGTGCTCGTCACGCCCGACGGGGAGCCCGTCCTCAAGCCCAATCGCGACTACATCATCATCTGGGGCTACTGGAACGGACCCGACGAGAAGCTGGCCGACCAGGACGGCGACTACTACGAGGGCATCGACGCCCTGCGCGCCTACAAGGAGAACCTCATCGACAAGGACATGTACTTCGCCCTGCTGGACCGGACCCGCCGGAAATTGGCCGCCGTGGGGGTGGAGGACCTGAACCTTCGGGGCAACCATGTCATGGTGTCGCGCGACTCCCGGGGGCGGCTCGTCACAGACGCCCAGGGCTTCCCGGAGATCCGGCTGAGCAACTTCGAGTTCCTCCGCAAGATGAAGGCGTAAAACACAGGAACGGGAACCGCGGAAACGCAGAGACGCGGAGAACAACCCAAAAGTTCATCTTTTTCCTGCCCTTTCACACCTTCACACTTTTCAAACCTTTCACACCCATAACGCCCAGCCCGAAGAATCCTTCCCCCATCGGCCCCCCCGAAAGCGCAGGACTCGAAAAACGGGGGATATTTGTTGTTATTGCTTGCCTGCGTTGTTAAACTCTCGCCCAACCCCGGGCGGGTTGCCACGGGGAATATAGAGGGCTTCGGGCCTTCTTGAAGGAGGAGCGTCATGACGGAACACAAGAAACTTCTCGCCTGGGTGGAGGAGATCAAGACCCTCTGCAAACCCGACCGTGTCGTCTGGGCCGACGGGTCCAGGGACGAATACGACCGGTTGCTGGAGGAAATGGTCGCTACCGGCGCCGCGACCCGCCTGAACGTGCGCAAGAGGCCGAACAGTTTCCTGTTCCGTTCGGACCCTTCCGATGTGGCCCGTGTGGAGAACCGCACCTATATCGCCTCCCGGAAGCAGGAGGACGCGGGCCCCACGAACAACTGGATCGACCCCGGAGAGCTCAAAAAAACCATGCGCCAGCTCTACGACGGATGCATGAGGGGCCGCACGATGTACGTCATTCCCTTCTCCATGGGACCCATCGGCAGTCCTATCGCCAAGATCGGCGTGGAGATCACCGACTCGGCCTACGTCGTCGTCAACATGCACATCATGACCCGCGTCGGGAAGAAAGTCCTGGAAACCCTGGGTTCGGACGGCGAGTTCGTCCCCTGTCTCCACTCCATCGGGGCTCCCCTGGCCGCCGGGCAGAAGGACAAGCCCTGGCCCTGCGCCCCCATCGAGCAGAAGTACATCGCGCACTTTCCCGAGGAAACACTCATCTGGTCCTACGGTTCCGGCTACGGGGGCAACGCGCTTCTCGGCAAGAAGTGCCTGGCCCTTCGCATCGCGTCCTTCATGGGTCGTCAGGAGGGCTGGCTCGCCGAGCACATGCTCATCCTGCGCCTCACGAACCCCGAGGGACGCCGGTTCCATATTGCCGCGGCTTTCCCCTCGGCCTGCGGCAAGACCAACCTCGCCATGCTGACCCCCACGATCCCCGGATGGAAGGCCGAATGCATCGGGGACGACATCGCCTGGATGAAGATCGGCCCTGACGGCCGCCTCTACGCCATCAATCCCGAGGCCGGCTTCTTCGGTGTGGCGCCCGGCACCTCGATGAAGTCGAACCCCATGGCCATGCGTTCGGCCGAGAGGAACACCATCTTCACCAACTGCGCCCTCACGGACGATGGGGACGTCTGGTGGGAGGGGCACGATGCCGCCTGCGAGCACGCCATCGACTGGAAGGGCAACGAGTGGACGCCGGCCTGCAAGGAGCCGGCGGCGCACGCCAACGCGCGATTCACGGCGCCCGCCTCGCAATGCCCGGTCATCTGCCCCGACTGGGAGGACCCGAACGGCGTTCCCATCGACATCTTCGTGTTCGGCGGGCGCCGATCGACGACGATCCCCTTGGTGCACCAGGCGTTCGACTTCGACCACGGAGTGTTCCTGGGTGCCACGGCGGCCTCCGAGACCACGGCCGCGGCCCTGGACGTGGGCCAGAAACTGCGCCGGGACCCCTTCGCCATGACCCCCTTCATCGGTTACCACGCCGGCGATTACCTCGCCCACTGGTTCCGCATGGGCGAGAAACTCGGCGAGAACGCCCCGACCTGCTTCTACGTGAACTGGTTCCGAAAGGACCGGCAGGGCCGCTGGTTGTGGCCCGGCTTCGGGGAGAACGCCCGCGTGCTGAAGTGGATGTGCGAGCGCGTGGAGGGCAAGGTGGACGCGGAAAAGACCCCCATCGGATGGATGCCCCGGGAAGGCGACCTGGACCTCAAGGGCCTGGACCTCTCGAAGGAGGACTACGCGGAACTGATGCGCGTGAACAAGGAATCCTTCAAGAGCGACCTCGCCGACGCGGAGAAGTATTTCGCGACCTTTGGCGATCGTCTCCCTTCCAAGATGAAGGACCAGATGGAGGCGCTGAGGAAACGCCTGGGCTGACCACTGCCTTGGCCCCCTCTCCCTTCGCAGATTCCCTGAATCTGTGCGAGCCAACTTCGCCCTCGGCGGGTGGCCTCGGGCGGCTCGGCCCTCTCCCGTAAACGGGCGAGGGAAAAACCATCTCCCTCCTCTGCTCGCGGGGGAGGGATCAAGGGAGAGGGGTTCGTGAGATCCGTTGTTTAAACCAAAAGGCCCCCCGCCGCATAGCGGGGGGCCTTTTGGGTACTGGTAAGACAGCGTCCACCGGACACAACAAGGTGGTGAGACAACGTCCCCTTAAAACACAAAAGGGCCTTGCCGCTCGGCAAGACCCTTTGTTCTGGGTGGTGGACGTTGCTGGACTTGAACCAGCGACCTTCGCGATGTGAACGCGACGCTCTAACCAGCTGAGCTAAACGTCCGATTATCAACCGACTCGCTTTACGAAAAACCGCACTTTGTTTTTCGTAATCCTGACAAAAGAAATCGGCGTTACATCGAGTGTCTTATACCTACTCCCAATCCGTCCACTCGATGTAAACGTCCTCTGTCATCGAACCATCGGAAAGACCCGTTTTTCGGTCTTTGCGATCACAACACCCAAAGAGGACATTATACTTGCCGCACAAAACCATCTTCATCTTCGCGGTCGGTATAAACGTCCCTAGCTTCCTTCACCCCTCACCGGACCCTGAACCTTGAGCCAAGTCGAAAGGCCCCGCAATGGATTCGAGCGGCCCTTCGGGCCCCTCACCATTCGGGGCAAGAGAACCCGAAAGGCATTGAAGGCCCGTTACTATATAAAGAAACACCCGCCTTTTCAACCTTGCCCCACCTACTGCAAATCAATAAAAAAGGCCCGGCCTCCTTCCGGAAGCCGGGCCTCCCTGCCATCCCTTAAGGGAGCGTGTTGCTGCCCGAGAAGCTGATGTTGTTGCTGGCCACCCCGAGATCCACCACGGCCGAACCCACATCGTCCCATTTGTCGCCGGCATCGATGTCGTGGTTGCAGTTGGTGTCGTAATAGGCCCGCAAGTGGACGGTCGTCCCAGGCGCCGTGTTCGTGAGCACGACATCATAACGACCGCCGCTCGCGAACGTCCGGGCCGTCCCCAGTTCGATGGTACGGGCGAGGTCGGCATAGGCCCTCACGTAGAGGGGACAGCTCTCGCTCACCCCGCCAGGGATATAGGTCACCAAGCCCCTCACTCCCGGGATCATGCAGGTGGTCCCCACCACCACGTCGGGAAGCGTCGTGGGGCCCGTCGATCATCGGAAGCCCCGCCGCGTTGTAGACGAAGGCCGCGTAGACGGTCGAGTAGGTCAGCGGCACCGGGATATGGTAGTACCCGCCATTCACCCAGACCTCCTCGTCCCGGTTCTCCCATCCTGGACAGCTCCCGTCGAAGGTGGCATTGCATTCCAGGTGGGCCAGGAGCGGATAGGTGGCGTTCACGCTCCCCGCCCCGGAATAGCTCACCTTCCCCTGGAGGAACCGTCCCGTCCACACCTTGTCATCCCCGATGCTGATGTCCCGCGTCATGGCGATCCCCGACACGAAGGGACCCTGCGCCTCGTAGATCTCGCCCACATCCAGGCGCCGGTCGCCGTCGGCATCGAGCCATGCCAGCTGGTAGAGGGTCGTTCCCGCCGAACCGGGGCAAAGCAGGTCGTATCGCCCGCCATTGGTGCTCACATCCTCGACAAAACCCACGCGGGTCTGGTAGAGGGGATCGGCATAGGCCGCGGTGCAGAGGCGGTTGTCCCCGTTCACCTCCGTCACGCCGCCGGTGTAGTTCGCGGTGCCGTAGACGCCCTCCAGGCGGCAAGAGTCGTTGATCGTGATATCCAGCGACGAGGGTCCCGAAACGGTCCACGCCGTGGGCGGCACGGAACAACCCGTGTCGATGACGTAGTACGGGTCGCCGACGGAGGGCCCGTTATTGGCAAGACCTCCCGCCAACATGATCGCGATGGCGTAGAAGGGCCCGCCCACCGGGGGGTTGAACAAATAGCCCCCGCTTGCGCCGTTGTAGTACACGTACTGGGCGACTGGATCGCTGTCCAGATTCGGGTCGAGCCAGGCCGCGAGAATGATGGGATTGGAGGCGGACACCTGGGTCACGCTCCCGGAATACTGCAGGGTTCCGGCCGCCCGAAGAGTGCCCGTGATGTCTTCCCACTCGTTCTCCAGGTCGCCGCCCGCCACGCCGTCCCCGAAGGTCACGTTGCGGCTGAGAGATACGGACGGGGTGTAGGCCCCGGTCACGACGAAGGGGTCGCCCGGCGAGAGCGCGTCGCTGCCGTCGGCGTCATAGAAGACCAACTGGTACAGAGGGCCCGCGCTGGTGCTGAGGCAATCGTAACGGCCGCCGTTCGACGTCACGTCCCCCGGCCCGATCTGGTTGGGGTCCTGTGTCATGTAGGTGGCGTCGGTGTAGGATTGGACATAGAGACGGTGCTCGTTGTCCACGGTCCCGCTCCCCAGGTAATAGACGTTCCCGGAGATGCCGCTGAATCGGTAATCCGTCGTGAGGGTCACGTCCACGGTAGTCATCCCGCCCGCCGTGACGGCGATACCGTCCACGGCCGGGAGGGTGGAATCACCCTGGTAGATCTGGTAATAGTCGCCCTGCCGGGGGTGATCGACGTAATCCCCATCGGCGTTCCCATCCCTCCAGACCACCATGTAGTAGGTCCCCAACCCCATGGGAGAGATGAAGTAGGCTCCTCCGTTCGTCGTGAGGGTTGCGGATCTCCCCTCCGCCATGAAAGAGGGATGGGAGGACACGTAAAGGTAGGCGGGGTTGGTGGTGCTCAATCCCCCACCCGTGAAGGTGACATTGCCCTGGATGCCGCTTCCCGTATAGGGCGTGTTCGTGTTGGTGAAGGTAGCCGTGGGCGGCGAGGTGAAGGTGTTCGTGAAGGAAAGGGTGGGCGACCAGGTGTTGGTCGCCGTGGGCGTGAGGGTCGGTGTGAAGGTGGCGGCACCCGGTGTGGTGGCCGTGAAAGTAGCGGAGGGGGTGCGAGTCGGGGAAGGCGTGCGAGTGGGCGTCGGGCTCCAGGTGCAGGGGGTATTGGAGGCGTTCACGCACAGCGTGAAGGTGCTCGTGGGAGGATTCGTCGTGGCAGGCGGCGCAACGGGGTTGTCCTTGCTCTTGCAGGCATGGAGTCCGACCGACAACACCAGCGCAAGGAAGGCGACCAGGATCGGGGTTCTCTTTCTCATCGAATCATCCTCCAACATAGAAAATGGCCCTGTAAAACGGATGTTTATTCTATCAAATGCCCCTCCTTTAACGGGCCTGGAAATCGCCCCCCATTTGGACAACGAATAACCTCTGTCCGGATCCCCGATTGCCCGGAGGTCGAACGTCCTTTTTCCCTTCGCGGGTCTTTTAGTGAACCGTTATAGTTAAGGTTCCATGATCTCGCCCCATCGGGTCCCCGACACCCTCTCCGGCGCCTATGACGAGGCGCAGCGGATGGCGCGCGCCCATTACGAGAACTTCCCCGTCGCCTCCCTCCTGGTGGAGAAACGACTTCGACCCCATGTGGCGGCCCTCTACGCCTTCGCCCGCGTCGCCGACGATTACGCCGACGAGGACGGTCCCGGCCGGACCCCGAGGTCCCGACTGCGCGACCTCGCGGCATGGGAAAACGGACTGCGTTCGGCCCTGAAGGATCGTCCGGCTCCACCAATCCTCACGGCTTTCGCCCATACCCTGCGCACCTTCCAGATCCCCCCGAAACTGCCGCTCGATCTTCTCAAGGCCTTCCGCATGGACGTCGCCATCCATCGCTGGTCCACCTGGGAGCGACTCCTCGATTACTGCCGCCACAGCGCAAACCCCGTCGGCCGCATGGTCCTCCTCATCCACGGCGTGCGCGACGAAAAACTGCACTCCCTCTCGGACCACATCTGCTCGGGGCTCCAGCTCATCAATTTTTGGCAGGATTCCTCCGTGGACCTCGCCCGGGGACGCATCTATTACCCGAGGAGCGAATGGCGTCGGGCCGGTGTCACGGAGAAGGATCTCCTGGAGCGCCGCCCCACGGAGGAGGCGGGACGCCTGGTCGCCTCCATGGTCGCCTTCACACAGGACTACTATTCCCGGGGTCGTCCCCTGATCGACGCCCTGACCGGGCGCCTGCGACTCGAGATCAAGGCCACGGTTCTCGGGGGCCAGGGCCTCCTCGACCGGATACGCGACCTGGGTCCCGGCGTCCTGGAACGCCGCCCCGCCTGGAGCGCGGCTGGAAAAGCCGCACTCCTCGTGAAAGCGCTCCTGCCATGACCGCCAAGCAAGCATCCTTGAACAAGCTGACGAATTTCTACCTGCCCATGCTCCTGTTGCCCGCCGCCCGGCGCAGGGCGTTGATGGGTCTTTACCGTTTCTGCCGCGAAGCCGATGACATCGTGGACGAGCCCGGATCGATCTCCGAAAAAAGAAGGCGCCTGGACGCCCTGCGGCGGGACCTGAAAACCGGGTTTTCAAGGGGGCGATCGGACCATCCGATCCTCGGCCCCTTCCTGTCCGCCGCGCTCCCTCTCGGCGTGACCCTCCCGCCGCTTCTCGCGGTCCTGGATGGATGCGCCCGGGATCTGGGCCGTGTCCGCCTCACCCGCTTCGCCCAGCTGAGGGATTACGCATCGAAGGTCGCCGGCGGGCCCGGTCTTTCCAGCATGGAGATCTTCGGATACAAGGACGCGGCCCACCGAACCTATGCGATGAACCTGGGTCTTTTCCTCCAGTTGACCAACGTGGTGCGCGACGTGAGGGAGGACCTTGCGATGGGCCGCCTCTATCTCCCGGCTTCGGAGTGGCGCCGGTTCGACCTCGAACCCGGGCGCCTTCCGCAGGCGGGTCCCGCCTGGGACGCCTTCGCGCGCTTCCAACTCGACCGTGCCCTGGATTCATGGAAAGCCGCGTGCCGAGCCCTTTCCGCCCGGGAGCGGGGGGCCCTGTCGACGGCCGAGGCCATTGCGGCGGTCTACCTCCCGATCCACCGGCTCCTTTACGAAAAACCGTCCCGCGCCCTCGCCGGGCGGATCCGCCTTTCAACCTTTCGAAAGGCCGCCGCCGTGGCGGGCGCCTGGTTGCGCTGCCTCACCGGACGGATCGGCCAACCCTCATGAGGTCCGCTCTCGTCGTCGGCGCGGGCCTCGCCGGGACGGCCGCAGCAACCGCCCTCGCGGAAGCCGGCGTGAAGGTCACCCTCCTCGAGGCGCACGGTCATCCGGGCGGGCGTTGGTCATCCTCGGCGCCTTCGGACATGTTTCCCGCGCCCTTCGACAACAGCCCCCACCTGCTCATGGGTTGTTACAAGGAAACCCTGGCGCTCTTCCGTCGGCTCAACGCCGAAAGCGAGATCCGCTGGCATGACCCCCTTTCCCTCTCCTGGATCGCTCCCGGCGGTTGGAGGAGTTCCCTTTCCGCCTGGCCCCTCCCCGCGCCCTTCCATCTGGCCGCCGGGTTGTTCTTCTCGGACGCCTTCCCCGGACCCGAAAAGAAAGCCCTCGCGTCGGCACTTCGGTCCCTGCGACTGCCCGACCTGCGGCCGGATCTGCGGAACCTTTCCGTGGCCGGTTTCCTGGACCAGATGGGACAGGGTCCCGTCTCCCGCGAAAGGTTCTGGGTGCCCCTCGCCCGATCCATCGTGAACCTCGAACCGGATCAGGCGCCGTTGGCCCTGTTGGCGGTCGCGATGCGGCGCATCTTCTCCCATCGCCGTTTCGACAGCGCCATCGGGATCCCACGCCTTCCCCTGGGGGACGTCCTCTTCCCGCGGCTGGCGCCTTGGCTCGCAACGCGCGGCAGCGAACTCCTCCTGCGACGCCCGGTTCGCGGATTCGCGTTCCGGGATGGACGATTCCTCATCGGGGACACCACGGGGGCGGAGCACGCGGGGGAACTCCTCCTTTGGGCGGTCCCTCCCTGGTTCCTCAAGGCACACCTCGGCGGGGACGCACCCCCGATCGGAGGGGATCCGTCGGCGCTCGTGAAATCATCCATCCTGTCGGTCAACGCGCTTCTCGATCGGCAGGTCCTTTCAGAACCTTTCACGGGGCTTTCCGGCGCACGCTTCGACTGGGCCTTCAACCGCAACGAGAACTGGGGCTGGCGTTGCCCTTCCGGGCGGGGCCAGTACCTCTCGCTCGTAGCCAGCGCCGCGCAGGACCTGGCCCATCGCGGTGACGGCGAGATCGTCTCGCGGGCGGTCGGTGAACTGCGGGAACGACTCGCCTTCCGGGCGGCCTCCTTCGTCGTCCGTCACGCGAAGGTCGTTCGCGAGATGGCCGCCACCCCGCGCCTCGACCCGGATGCCCTCCGTCACCGCTCCCCCTGTGCGACGGAGATTCCCGGCATGCTCCTGGCCGGGGACTGGACGGACACGGGGCTTCCCGCCACGGTCGAGGGTGCCGTCCTTTCCGGACATCGCGCCGCCCAGGCCGCCCTGGATTTCATGCTTCCCGACCGCTCCAGGTGATGGCATCATGGATTCCGTGACACCCACGGACGATCTCGCGCGCGACTGCCTGGACCTCGCTGGCGAAGTCAACAAGCTCTACCAGCGCATGAACCTGGCCGGCAAGAACGCGGCCGTCGACCGCCTGCGGCGCAAGGTGAACCGCCTGGCCGAACTGACGGATAGGGCGCTCCACCCCGAACATCTCGAAGAGGCCTTGCAAACCTTGCATGAATGCGTCCCCCTCATGGACCTCAATGTGAAGAGTTTGCTACTCTCTCCCGACCTCCAGAAGCGCTGGAATCATCGGCTTGCGAAAATCCAGAAGCGCCTTGAGGAACAGCGCAACATGCGCCCGTCAAGGAAGCACACTTTTCCACGGTAGAACGGCCGATTTCCGGCCTCCCTGGACGTTTCGAGACTCCACCGCAGACTCTCTCATGCCCCTCGGTCCGCCGACATCGATCCAGAGAGGTGATATCATGCCAACATCGATCGTTCGCACGTGAAGGGTTTTCAACAAAAACGCGGGGAGGCACACCCCATGTCCCAAGGCCCGAGACGGTTCCTGGCATTCGCCGCACTCCTGTGGATCTTCCCTGGTGAAGCCGCTGCCTACCTGGATCCGGGATCGGGAAGCTACATGATCCAGGTCCTGATCGGACTGCTGGCGGGCCTGATGTTCGCGCTGCGTTCCACGCTGGCTCGGGGCATCGAATGGATCAAGGATATCTTCCGGAGGACCCCGAGGAAAAAGCCTTGAACAACCCTCCGGCTCATCCCGCCTCCTTCCGCGATCCTGCGGGCGGGATCGTGATCCATCTCTCGCGCCCCTACCGGGTTGTGGACGCATCCCACCTCTCGCACCTGAAACACATGGAAACCAGCGGCCTCCAGACGTCGCTTTTTGAAAGCCGATCCCTCATACCTCATCGTGTCCTCGACAAGCCTTTTCCCTTCGAAACGGAAGCC
Source organism: uncultured bacterium (assembly GCA_964529445.1). Classification (GTDB taxonomy): domain Bacteria; phylum Oederibacteriota; class Muellerivitia; order Muellerivitales; family Muellerivitaceae; genus CAZGWJ01. The sequence continues at coordinate 38,568 of CAZGWJ010000001.1, read as the reverse complement.
GCCGCAGTCCTGGAGCCTGAACCCCTCCGCTTCGTCTCCCACCCTTACGAATGGTGCTTCAGCCAGTGGAAGGAGGCCGCCCTTCTGACATTGGACTTGGCCGTACGGGCGCGAAAGTACGAAATGATCCTCAAAGATGCGAGTGCATACAACGTTCAATTCCACGAAGGTGTCCCCCTCTGGATCGACACGCTCTCCTTCGAATTCTGCCCCCGATCCGAACCCTGGGTGGCCTACCGCCAGTTCTGCCGTCATTTCTTAGCCACGCTCGCCGCCATGAGCCGGATCCATTCCGGTTGGGGCCTCTACTTCCGTTCGCGCATGGATGGATTCGACCTGCGGGAAGTGTCGCGCGCCCTGCCTTTCCTGAGCCGATTCGACCCCTTCCTGGCAGGACACCTTCACCTGCAAGCCCGTGTCGAGAACCGGCCCCTGAAACCCGGCCGAACCGCTCCTCCTCCCCGGATGAGCGAGACCATGCTTCGTGGGCTCTTGGACGATCTGAACCGCGGAATTCGCCGCATGAGGCCTCCTTCTGCGGATACTCACTGGTCGGACTACTCTCAGAACCTACCCTATCCCCCGGAGGCGGTTGAGAAAAAGCGCCGGGTCGTGGAATCCTGGATCCGGGATTCCTCTCCCGGTGTCCTCTGGGACCTCGGCTCCAACACCGGGGATTTCAGCTTGACGGCCGCGAGCGACGCATCTTTCGTCCTCGCCCTCGATTCGGACCACGGTTCCGTCGAGCGCCTCTGGGAACGTGTGCGTCGACAGGGTGTGCGCAATGTTCTTCCCCTGTGGATGGACCTGTCGAACCCGAGTCCCGCGCAGGGTTGGATCGGCCGAGAAAGGTCTTCTCTCTTCGATCGCGGACCCGCGGACATGGCGCTCGCCCTCGCACTGGTCCATCATCTAACCTTCTCCTCGCTTGTTCCCCTGGATCGGCAAGCCGATTTCTTCGCCCTGTGCGGCCGTCGTCTTATCCTGGAATTCCCAGGTCCTGACGATCCCCAGGTAAGAGCCATGGCCGCCGGCCGCGGATCGCTGCTGGCCCCCTATCGTTCCGATCACCTTGAGCAGGTCTTTAGCCGCTCGTTCCGGATCTTGGAGAAGGTCCGCCTCTGCTCCAGTGAACGGATCCTTTACCGGATGGTGCACAAAGGGGTCCTTTCCTGATGGCCGGGCTCCAATCCTTCGGATGGGCGATCGCCCCGCTCCTTCATCTATACTCGAGGAACGCCGGCTATTTCCCCCCCTCCGTGTTGGGACGACCCCTGCTCCTGCTCGTTTTCCTACATGGACTTCTTTACGCCCTGCTGAGACGACGACTCCCTGACGACCGTTGCGGTGCGATCCTCTCCGCTTGGTGGCTCCTTTTCTATCTCGGTCCTCCCTCCACCTTGTTGGTGCCCCACTCCCCGTCCCATCCGCCCGGAATCTGGTCCCTGGTCATCTGGGGTTGCCTCCTGATCATCGTCCTTTTGCGCACTTGGAGTCCCAAGCGCGTGCCCCCTCTCGGGCGCGCCTTGACCGTCACCGGAGCCATCCTGGGGCTGATCCAACTCCTGATTTTCATCCCCCACGCGTTCCCAAACCCGTCCACGCCCCCGAAGAAGACGGACGCTTCCGCCGGAACGCTTCCCGTGGACAGGGGACATGCCCCGAACATCCTTTACATCGTTCTGGACGGGTATGGACGCCAGGATGTCCTGAGACAGATCTACCAATTCGAGAACGAGCCGTTCCTCCAGGACCTTGAGAAGCGCGGTTTCCAGGTCGCGCGCCATGCACGAACCAACTATTCCCACACGGTCCTCTCCCTTACCTCCTCCCTGAACATGGGATACTTGGACACCCTGAAGAAAACGTTCGGCAACGCATCGGATCTCATTTTCATCAAACCCCTCCTGTCCAACAGCCGGGTCCGACGAATGCTCCAGGAACGCGGATACCGGTTCGTCGCGCTGGAATCGGGATACGAATTGACCGAATTAAAGGACGCGGACCTCTATGTGCGGACCGGATCCGTCCTGAACGAGTTCGAATCGGGTTGGGTCCAATGGACACCCCTGCCCGCCGTGGCGCGAATGCTGGGATCGGAATCGCTTTCTCCGTTCCGCACTCATCATGCCCGCGTCCTGGGGGCTTTCCGCGCCTTGGAGACCCTTTCCCACAACCCGGGTCCCCAGTTCATCCTGGCCCATATCGTGTGTCCTCATCCACCATTCGTTTTCGACGCGGAGGGGAGGTTCCCCGGCAACACGCCCGGAGACTTCATGAACAGCGGCAGTGACCTGATCCGCCCGGGTTTGTTAAGCCCGGAGGAGCACCGGAAACGATACCGGGAACAGCTTGCCTACTTGAATCGCCTCCTCGACCGGTTCCTCGACCGGACCCTGACGAGCGCCCTTCCCCCTTGCTACATCGTGCTCCAGGCGGATCACGGTCCGGATTCGCTCACCTTCCACTACGACCCGGCGAGAACGGACCGCTTCGAACGTTTCGGGATTCTCCTCGCCGTGCGCCCTCCCGCCGGGTCCCGAATCCAACTGCCCCAGGACCTGACTCCCGTCAACCTCTTCCGGGCGATCCTGACGCGGGACTTCGGCGCGGAACTGCCGCCCCTTCCCAACCGACATTACATCTCGGACGTGCGAACACCCTACCGTTTCCTGGAATGCCCGCCTCGATCGCTTCAGCCCTGATGGGCTTGGACGTCCCCGTTTGAAGACGCGGGTCTCGTTTGCTAGACTGCCGGCATGACCCCTCGTCCTGTCACCGCGGTCTCCCTCGAAGACCGGCGCTTCTCCCGGACCGCACTGGCCGTCCTGATCGCGATCAGCACGTTCATCGCCTATCCAAGCTTGGGATACCTTCCCAAGGTATTCCTTTCGTCGATCCTCCTGTTCTTCGTCCTGCTGCTGGCAATCCATCCCCTTCCACTTCGGGAATCGCCCAATAAGCCCCTCTTTCCCGTCGGGCGCCCCGGAATCCTGTTCGCCATTCTTCTGATCGCGGGTCTGCTTGCACGGTTCTGGAACGTAACCGGTTATTCGGCTTGGCCGCTTTATGACGAAGGGATCCACGGGCTCTATGCGCTCGATAACATCGAGGGTTGGGATGGACGTTTCCACTACTTCTATTCCTCGCTACCGCCCCTCTTCATCTGGATCCAAGCCCTCTTCTTCCGGTTCCTCGGACCTTCCCCCTTCTCGCTTTGGCTGTTTCCGGCGCTTCTCGTCGCGGGTGCTTGGGGGTTGACAGCCGCCACCGCAAGCCGCCTGGGAGGGATGAACGCCTTCCTGGGCGTCCTGGCTTGGACGGCCCTCGGGTATTGGTCCCTTCTCCCCGGACGTCATTCGCATCCCTACGTCCTGCTCCTCTTCTGGGAATGTCTCTGCGGCTTCCTGACGGTATTCATCTCGACAAGCGGAAGGTGGGGACGGACAGGGTGGATGCTGCTCTTGGGAATCTGTCTTGGTGCGGGTTTCCTCACCTTCTTCAGCTGGTCCTGGATCGTGCCCGCCGTCCTTGTCGCGGCACTCCTGGCCTACCGTCACCGCCTGAAGGACGCGTCCATCCGCAGGAGCATTCCCTGGCTCGTCGGGATCCCCCTTCTGTTCCTGGTTCCCCTGCTGATCCTTGCCTTCCGAGGTGCCTATCGCGGACACCTGATGAACATGCTGACCCTCCCGGCGGATCCCTATGATTTTTTGGCGCGCTTCTCGTACCTTGCGGCTTTCGCGACGAATCCCGTCGATTCTTTCCGGTATGGCCCCGCCTGGGGCGGTCTTCTCAATCCGATCGAGTTGGCGTTCTTTCTTTCGGGCCTTGCCGATTCCTTCCGCCGCCGGAAGGATCCCGGCCATTTGTTCATGCTCCTTCTGTTCCCGCTCCTGCTCCTCCCTGTGTTCCTCACGAGCGGCGTCAATTTCACCCGGTTGGCGCACCTTCAACCCCTGACCTGTTTCTTCCTTTATCGCGGCCTTCGCGTGCTGGGTGCAACGACCCAGCGCCCGACCTATGCGCTGGTATTCCTGCTGGTTCTATCCTCCGGGCTGAATCTCTTCCATCTCTGGGGACCCGCCCGGGCCTGGGCCACGGACCCCCAGCGGTGGGAGGGGCAGCGTCGGATCGAGGACTTGTACACCTTCCGCTTGCTCCAGGATCACGCTCGGGACCACGGAATGGGTATGTTGTTCCTGCGATTGGACACTTCGGACCCGGTTTCCTTTTCCTCCATGAATCCCTCCCTTCAGGTCCTCTCGCGGCCCTGGAATATCCTGTCCAAACCCGGCACGCAACTGGATCATGCCGTTTGGGCCGCTTTCCTCACGGACGACGACTTGTACCCGCTGCTCAAGGGGCTTTCTCCGGATTGCCGTCGGATCCCCCTGCCTTCGTCCACCGATGGGAGCGATCGCCCCAAGGGAATCGCCATCTTCTCGATGGATCAGATCGACCGGGGGCGTTTGAACCGGCTTCTTGCCGCCGAGAGCTTCCTTCAGCACCTTTATCGGACAAGACTCGAGGACATGGACCTCGGGGCAAGCCCCGCGAGCGTCCGGAAGCGACACCTTGAGGATCTGGTGGCCAATCGTCGGCTTTTCGAAGGGGACGCTTTCCTTCGGGAGGTATACCGGCGAGTGACCTCCGATCCACGGAACTGAATGGATGCCCCGGACTGAGGTGGACTCGTCCCCCTTGAAATCCCATCCCGACGCATGGATGTCGGCCTGGAGGGGTAAAAAAGCTCGGCTCGTCATCCCGGAGGGTCAAGGAATACCGGCTGGCGGCTCACAGACGGCTTTGATAAACTGACCTCATGATTTTCAGACCTATCGTTCACCTTCGGGGAATCCTGTCACCCGTTTCTCCCCTCGGCACCTTGGTGATCTCCGCGTCGCTCCTGGCTCTTCTCGCGCATGTTCCTCTCCCGCTCGGGATACGCCCCATGGTCGCTCCCCTCGTCGTTCTGTTCATCCTTCTCCGATTCTGGAGGGTCCGCCTGGATACCGGGATTCGGAGAATCCCGATCCCTCCTCTCCTCGCTTCCAATGCCTTCTGGATCGCAGCCATCGGACTGGGCGTCTTTCTGCGAATCGCGAACCTGACCCGTCTCTATCCATGGCCCAATCTCGACGAGGGACTCTTCGGATTCATCGCTTCCCACATGGCGGTTCACGGATGGGACGGCCGTTTCCTGTACAGCGTGACCCAATTGCCGCCCCTGACCCACTGGGCTCTCATGGCCTGGTTTCGTTTCATCGAGCCCTCACTGGTTTCGCTCTGGGGTTTTCCCTCCGTGATCTCAATTCTAGTCCTTTTCATCGCCTATCCGGCTTTCAGGACCCTCCTGGATGCGAGGGCCGCCCGGATCGCCACCCTTCTTCTCGCTTTCTCCTTCTGGCCCCTTCACGTGGGACGCGCCGCAGTCAACCTGGTTCTCTTCCTATTCCTGGAATTCGCCATCCTGGCCCTCTTGGGTGCCTGGCGGAATTCGCCCGAACCGCGCCGGGGGCGCTGGATCCTGCTCCTCGGTCTTTGCAATGCGGTCGGTTTCTATTCCTACCTGGGATGGCCCGTCGTGATGCTTCTGACCGGGATGATGCTGTTCGTGGAGACGCAAAATGCACCCTCGAGACGCCGGACGCTCCTTCTCTTCGCCCTACCCGCCTTCCTTCTGCCACTCCCCATCCTCCGGCAGGCCTTTCTAGACGGTTACGGCGGTTACCTGGCTCGGATCGGTTTCGCATCCGGCCGGGGTAACGCGGGAGAGTGGTTTCACAGCATTGCCGTCTATCTCGGAAGCCTTCTCTGGGGCGTCGAAACACCCCTCTTCGCGTTCAAACCCATGTGGGGGGGGCTGCTCGATCCCCTTCTCGGCGCCCTCTTTCTGGCGGGTCTTGTCCTTCTGATCCGCCACCGAGAACATCCCTCACGGCGTTTCCTGTTGCCCGGGCTGGTGATCAGTCTGATGCCGGCACTCCTGACGCGGGATTTTGAAGCCTTCCGACTCACGGCGGCGATCCCCTTCGTCCTGGCTGTCGCCGCCTGTTCTTTTGATGCCACGATCCGCGCCCTTTCATCCAATCGAAGGACCCCGGTCATCCTGTTGCTTCTCGCGGCTTGCGCCGCGATGAGTGCCTACCATCTTTTCGTGGCTCAACCCGCCTATTTCAAACGAGATCCCTCCCAGGAGGACTTCTACTATTCCCGCGAGTATGCGGCCGCGTTCAGGACCCTTCACGCGAAGGCGTCGAAGGAAGGTCCGGGATGGATCATGCCTCAAATGCATTCGGATCCCTACGACCAAACCCTCTCCGTGGCGGTTCATCCCTTCGACGCGCTGGAAAACCCCCGCCATCGGTCTGTGGAAGTGCGCTGGGCGGCATTCATCGTAAACATCCATCATCTTCCGTTCCTGGACAATCGCTTCCCCGGGGTCCGCTGGCAGATCCTCCCTTGGAACCGACCTCGTCCGGACGGCGAGTGGGTCCTGGGAATCCTCCCCGTGGAGCCCGGGAACCGGGAGACCCTGGAACAGTGGGGCCGTTTCCATCGACAGGTCCAGAAAATCACCCATCAGGTCCTGAACTGCGGTGTGGAACGCCCCCGGACGGGCATTCTTCGCTCCCTGGAGTCGCTGCGAAAGGATGCTTCGCGCGACCGCTTCCTGACCTCCCTGGTCCATGAATCGCTTGCCTTGAATCACGGAGCCAATCGGGATCCCGAGTCCATGGTTCGCTCGTATGAACAAGCCGCGAAGGAGGGATATCCGGCCGCACACCTTTTGAACGAACTGGGCGTCCTGGCCATCCGTCGAGGCGACCGGGAAGCCGCTCAGGCCTACTTCCGGGGTGCCCTGGCGGCGCCGATCGATCGGACGCCGGCCCGCAAGAACCTGCAATTACTGGAGAAGTACTACCGGGATCCGGGTTGATCCCTTTTCCCGAATCGGGATCCTGATCACGATAAATCCGATGCGTTGGGTCCCCGGCGCGCCTTTTGATAGACTGGCATCATGTCCTCGACCCGCCACCTCGACACCCTTCCGGTCCATCCGTTCCAGGAATTCTCACGTCCCGCGATCACCTTGATCCTTTTCACGATCCTGGCGACCCAGGACCTGCCGAAGATCCTCGTCGCCGCGTTCTGGGCCCTGATCATCCTGATCTATATCCTGCGTTTGAGGTTGGGCCCGCCTCCTCCCTCGCCGAAAACAACTTCGACCGATCCGAGGACCGTTGCCCGGGTCCTGTCGATCCTCCTTCTGGGCGGTCTGTTCGCCCGATCCTTCCAACTCCACTCCTTTTTTCCATGGCCGACCGGCGACGAGTCGGAGGCTCTCCTGATCTCGCAGCTCTGGTCGATCGACGGCTGGAACGGTCGCTTCTTTCATGGTTTCGCCCAGCATCCGCCCGCTTTCCACGCAATGCTGGCCGGATGGTTTTCCCTTTTCGGAGTGGGCCTCGAGTCCATGCGATCCTTTCAAGTCGTCCTTTCCTTCGTATGCCTCCCCCTGGCATTCCTGGCGGTCCGCCCCTTTGCGGGAGTCCGAGCCGCCTTGATCGCCACCACATTCATGACTTTTGGGATCTGGCCCCTTTTGATCTCACGTTTCTGCCTCCCGGTCGTTCCCTTTATCATCCTGTTCACGGTCACTTGGACGCTAATCGGTCTTCATGCTCGGGAAAATTCCGCGTCTCGAAGAAAGCGACTCGCCTGGACTATCGGGATCGCATGGAGTTTGGGGTTTTTAACTTATGCCATCTGGCCCGGGATCGTCGTAAGTTTCGGCCTCCTCGCTGGAACGCTCACCAAAGGCCATCCGGATCGTCGGGGAAACCGGATCCGGATGTTCCTGGGTTCCCTTCCCGGTTGGATCCTCTTCGGATACGCCGCCTGGAAAGAGGGCTTCGGTGGACACATCCGGGACAAGATCCTCCTCTCGGATCCCCGAGCCCTGACGGAATCCCTTCACAACATTTCCGGCTATCTCCGCACCCTGCTCACGGGGATCCCGGGGCATTCCACGGATTACGGTCCCCTTTGGGGCGGCCTGCTGAATCCCATGCTGGCCGTCCTGTTCTTGGAAGGTGCCCTCTTGTTCATTCTCCACCGCCGTCATCGTCTCCTGGGATTGGGTCTTTTCGTTCTTTACCTCATCCCGGGCATTCTCGCCCGGGGGATCGAACCCTTCCGGATCCTTCCGGCCTTCCTGCTCGCCCTGGGACTGGCGGCATGGGGACTGGATCGGTTCCTGTCCCGGGTTCCCCCGTTCCGGATCTCACCGGTCGTATTGACGCTCATCCTGGCCATCTCGTCGGTTGTGGACCTGGTCCAGCTTTTCGGACCCTACCGGAATGCCACGATCCGATGGGATCCCCGGGTGGCCCGGGCACGGAACATTGCCGATCATGATGTCTGGAAGATCCTGAAGGAATTGTCCGCCTCCGACGGGCCGGGACGGTTGCTGGGAAATCTGCGCGCGAAACCCGCCGATCCCGCACTTTTACTTCCGGTCATCCGTTCCGAACATCCGTGCAAAACCGATGACGACACCCATTGGATCGCCCTGGTCGTAGACGCGGACTATCGACAGTTCCTTGAAATCCGCTGGAAGGACGCCCGTTTTTACCGGCTCCGGGAGCCTCTGGACGGCTCGCCCCCGCTCGCCCTGATCGTTTTACCCTCTTCAAAAATCGTCGTCCATGATCTGCTCGAACTGTGCTACGGGAACCGGGTGCTCAATACGCTTGTATACCGTCAACTGTTGCGTGCTGACCAATCCTCGAACCGGGAGGATCTCGACGAGATGATCGCGCTCCTGGCACGATCGGGTGATCCCCTGCTGGTGAGTGTGCTTGCAGAGAAGGCCCTGATCCTGGCGGGGGCTGAAAGAAGACGCCTGGGATCGGACCCGAACGACCATCTTTACAGGATATCCTACAAGATCCTCGCGGACGCGCTGAAGCGGGGGTACCCGGCGACACATCTGATGTTCATCCGCGACCGGTATGACACGCAGAAGAAAACGAGGTGGCATCCGGCGAATATCGGGCGGGCTTGGCCTAGCCGTCCGTGACCCGCGAAACCGCTGCGAGTCGCTTCTGGCAGGTTGCTGAAAAGTGTTTATGGCTCCTGCCCTTAGCCAAGGATTGAACGGACAATACCGCCTTTTCCGACTGCGAGATCCGCGCATGACGTGAAAAGGTCTCCATGGGGACTTATTCAGCATCCTGCTAGACCCGGGCCTCTTCCCCGGACCTCAGGAACAACAGCACCTTCTCCTTCACCGGCATCTTTGTTGACGCCTCCAGCAACCTCGCATACGCCTTCAACTGCGCTTCATATTTCTCCTTGAAACGCGCCGGATCCCGGTCGGTCTTGTAATCCACCACGACCCACTTCCCGTCCTCGACGAACGCCAGGTCCATCACGCCCTCGAGCATCTCACCAGCCGCATCCACCAGAGAGACCGGCAATTCCACGTGGACCTCCTTCGAGGCCATGGCTCGCAGGATGAGGGGCGAGGCGAAAGCCCTTGCGATCAGGCCCTGCGCCTCCGAAACCGCCGTCTTCGACAGACCCGAAGCCAAGCCCACGGAACGGATCGTTGCCGCAGACGGTTCCTTCCTGGCACCCACCCCCCCGGCCATCAGACGATGCACCGTGCTCCCGAACGCCATGGCTTCCGAGGACGCCGAAGCGTTCTCGCCCTCCTCCTCCGCGACGCGGTGGGCCGTGACGCGTCGACCCGCGTCGTGGAGCTCCCGGATCCGGTTTCTTCTCTCTTCCGCGGACTTATCCAGTGCATCCGCCAGGCTCCGAACGGCCTTCGGGTCCGCCTTCGCATTCGCCAGGAGAACCTGGAAGGCCGCGAGGTCCGCACGTTTCCCCGGCTCGTCCGAAAAGGCGATGAAATGGCCTTGCAAGCCCGGTGCGAGATCGTGGGTTCCTTCGTCCTTCGTGAGCGCACCGAGAAATGGGGCCAGAAATTTCTTCTCCCCCGTGTCTGGCAGGAGCGGGATCACGAGGGATTCCCTCGGCCTCGTGCAAGCCACATAAAGGAGCCGTTGCGTTTCCGCCTGTTGTCGGGCGGCCTCGCGCCCCATCGCCTCTTCCATCCCCGAAGTCCGGTAACCCCCCAGCTTGGTCTCGAGCCGTCCGCTGGAGCGATCCGGGAGAAACGATTCGTCCTTGTCCCAATCGCCGCCACCCGCCACCACGACGACCGGGAACTCGAGCCCCTTGGCCTGGTGCACCGTCATAAGCGTCACGCGGTCGCCCGCCTGGTCCGGACCCGGCGCCTCGCCTTCACGCGCCGCCTCCTCCCTCCGGGCCTGAAGCCACTCGACGAAATTGCGGAAGGAGTTGCCGCCGCTTCGCTCCAGGTCCCGCGACTGGTCCACCACCTTCAGCAGATTGGCGACGCGTTGCTCGCCGTAATGCTGGGCCGCGGTCACGGCCATGAGCGCCGTGTCCAGAAGGATGCGCAACAGGATATCCGGCGTCGAGAGCGTCCGCGCGGCCTCGTGGAGCGCGCCCAGCTGGCGGAAGGCGGCCTTGAAACGCCCGTCGGGGTCTGCGAGCTCGGGCGGATCCTCCAGGTAGAGGAATCGCCCACCCGCCAGACGGAACGATAAAAGGTCCTCGTCGGAAAAACCGTAAGCGGGACCCCGCAGGCAAGCCGCGACAGCGGCCTCGTCGGCCGGGGATCGCAGGGCCAGGAGGATCGCCGTCAGGTTCGCGACCTCCATGCGGTTATAGAAGCGCCGTCCTCCCACGACCGCATAGGGCAGGCCCGCCTCGCGGAACGCCTTCTCGTAAACATCCTCGTAGGTGGAGAGTTCCTTGAAGAGGACCGCCACGTCCCCGGGTCCCAGGAGATGGTTGCCCTTTCCGTCACGGTCCGGGACCGTGTGGGCCCCCGCGAGAAGACCCCGCTTCAGGAAGGACGCCACGGCCTTCGCCTCGAGGAGACGGCGTTCATCGGCTGACACCTTCCCCTCCGGCATCGAAACGGAAAGGACCCAGAGCGGCGGAATGGCACGCGGATCCTCCGGCTCACCGCGATGGGCCGTCTGCGGGACGTAGTCGCCGCTCCCCTCGAAGAGCGGGGCGAGGAAACGATTGGAAAAGGCCACCAAGGCGGGTCTCATGCGGAAACAAACGCCCAGCGTCTCGTTCAAACCCCCTTGGGCGGCCACGCGGCGGCGGGCGTCCTCGTACATCTCGACGTCGGCCCCCCGGAAACGGTAGATGCTCTGCTTGGGGTCGCCCACCAGGAAGAGCTTGCCCTTCTCGAGGACGACATCCTCGAATCGGCCGGCTGATCGGCCCCTCTCCTCGCAAAGCAGGAAGACGATCTGGACCTGGAGCGGGTCGGTATCCTGGAATTCATCCACCAGGAGGTGGTCGTAACGCCGCTTCAGGGCCTCCCGCACCTCCGGATGATGCAGGAGCAGGTCGCGCGTCTTGAGCAACTGGTCGTTGAAGTCGAGAAAACCGGCCTCGCTTTTTCGGGCGGCGTATTGGTCGAGGTAATCCCAGAGGAATCCCGTGAGGTTCCGCAGGAGGACCTCGCCGAAGAGGGTCTGGTATTCCCTCCAGGCATCGGCCACGTCCGCGACCGCTTCCCGGACGGCTGTGATGCGGGCCTTGCCGCCCCAGTTCTTCTCGCTCCCCTTGCGGTTGAACTTGGGTTCCCCCTGCCGAGCGGCGGCCAATGCCTGTTCGGTACCCTTCAGCCCGGCCAGGCGTTCCCTCCAGGCCCCAACACCCTCCACGATGACGAAGAGCGCGTCCTCCTCGTCGGTGCAATGGGATCGCTCCCTCCCGAAAACCTTCGCAGCCGCGTCAAGGGCCGACCGGACCCCTTCCGGTGCCGGAAGGGGCCCCGCTTCAGGCCGTGAAAGCAGGGAGCGGAACGAAAGCAGCGATCTTTTGAGCTCCTGGACATGGGTGAGCGTCAAGCCGGCGTGCAAAGCATCAAGGAGTGGCCGGGCCGCCTCCGCCTTCAAGGCGCGCAGGAAACCGTCCCAACATTCGGACTCGAAAGCCCGGGCCTGGTCCTCCTCGAGGACCGACAAGCGGGGGTCGACGCCCGCCTCCACGGGGTATTCGGACAACAGGCCTGCGCAGAACGAATGGATGGTGGCCACCGAAGCTTGTTCCAGGTCCTGCAGGGCGCGTCGCAGCAGGGCCCGGTCGGCGCCGTCCGCCCGCTCCGCCTTTTCGATGCGTTCGCGCAGACGGGTGACGAGTTCCCCCGCGGCCTTCTTGGTGAATGTGATGGCGGCGATGCGGGGCAAAGGTACGTGCTCCTCCTCCAGCAGGAAAAGAAGCCGGTCCATCATGAGGTGGGTCTTGCCGGTGCCGGCCGAGGCGTCCACGGTCACGTTCACACCCCGCGCCCTGACGAGGCGCTCCCGAATCTTCGTATCCGCGGGTTTTCGGGGCGCCGTCACTGGATGCCCTCCAACCGGCAAAGGTCCGCGATAGCCGGATCGTCCTGTTTGCGCTCGGCCCTTTCCTTCATGCCCGTGCCGCAGAGGAGACGATAATCGCAATACGGGCAATTACCGGCCATTCCGGGGAACAAGCCGGCGCGCACTCCCTCCACGACAATGCGGGCCACCTCCAGCAGTTCCGCGTCGATGCGGAGCCATTCCTTCTCGTCGATCCCCTTTCGGACGGCCTTGTCCCGGGTCCCTTGGGTCACGAACTCGTAGACGGCCGGCCCCGGCTGGGTCCCCGGGAACAGACGACCGACCGCCCGGGCGTAGAGAGCCAACTGGATGTGCATCCCCTTTTCCAGGCGATTGTTGTGATAGGCGGTCGCGCTCCCGGATTTATAGTCCACGACTCGTGTCTTATGACGGTCCCGCGAGAGATCCACGCGATCGACGCGTCCCTTGAGCTCCACGGCGGACCCGTCGGGAAGGGTGAGCGCGAACCCGGGTTTGCCTTCCCCGCCGAACGATGCCTCGATCGCGGCGACCTCCCAGTCCGTTTCGCGAAGAGCGACCTCCAGGGTGTTCATCACGGTTTCCCGCACGACCGCCCTCTCCCGCATCCAAAGAACGGCGGAACCCGTGACCCCGTCCTTTTCGAAACGATCCAGGGTCCGCTCGATCTCCTGCCCGGCGGCTTCCCGGGCCTGGGCTGCGTCCCTTGCCTTCAACCAGCCCTCCTCGAGGCCCCGGGCGAACGTCTTCTCAAGGACCTCGTGGATGAGCGAACCCCTGGAAGGGGCGTCGATCTCGAGTTCCTGTTCGGGCTCGGGCGTGACGGGGATCGAAAGCGCGTACCGGAAGTAATACTTCAACGGGCAGGTGGCGTAGGTCTCCAAGCGCGTGGGGGACCAGGCGCCTTTCTCGAGCGAGAAACGGTCGTTGAGCTTCCCGAGGAGGGTCTTGTCCCGGATCATCCCGTCGAAAACCGTGAAAACGGACGAATCCTGCCGTTCTCTCAGGAGGGTTTCGCCCGGAAGATAGAAAGGATGACGTCGGATATAGGCCAATGCGGGGACCAGGTTCCCCCGGCGCGCGATCGCCATGGCCGTCACGAGCCGTTCCCGATCGTCGGAGCAGGAGGCGATGTCCCCCCGATCGAGCTCATCATAGCGGATGTTGCGAACCAGACCCTTCGGGAACCCGGATCGGGCCGGATCCCGGCCCGCGGCGGCCTCGACGGCTTCCAGGACGTAGACCGACGGGTAGCGAACCTGGCCCCCCGCGACGTCCAGGACAGGCACGGTGAGGATGAGACGCTTGCGAGCCGCCATCACGCCCAAGGCAAAGAGCAGTCGCTCCTCCTTCGCGCTTTCGGATTTCGGCGGGATATAGGCGCCGATCTTCGCGCTCGAAGCCCATTCGTTGAGCCGAAAGCGGGCGCCGTCGGGCAGGAACGGGTCGGGACGCACCAGCCGGGGTACGCCCTTCTCCGCGAGTCCGGGCAACGCCACGACGTCGAAGGGAACGCCGCGCGCGTCCATGAGCGGCAGAAGACCGATCCCGCCTTCCGACGAACCAGGCGGTTCGACCTGGATCCCCTCCAGAAGGGTTCGCAACAGGTCGGCGAAGGGCGGCTGATCCTGCGGCAATCCTTCCAGGGCCCTCAAACCCTTGAAGGCCCTGACCAGGGCTTCCCTGACATCTCCCGGAAGAATGATCCTCTCCAACAGGCGGGCGAAACTGGCGGCACGCTCCTCGATCGAGCCGCCCGCCGGGAGATCCCGGGCCATCCGCGCGAGGGCATCCACGACGCCCCGCAGGGCATCCACGTCCGAAAGGCGGGAGTCTCCCTCCCGTTTTCCCTCCCGCTTTTCCCGCGCCACGAGATCGTCCATCAAGGCCCCGATGCGGGTCCTCCATTGATCGAGCCCGCCCACCACCTGGGCTTCACGAGAGAGGATGTCCCAAGCTCCCGGATTCCAACCGGTGCCTTCCACGGAGAAAGTGCGGGGATCCACACAACCGGAGTACAGGAGATCCATCACGGTGCCGCGCGGGAAATCCTCCGACAGGCATTTCCACAAGGCCGCCGCGACGCGGCCTTCCGGCGTTCTTCCCAGGGGATGGGAAAGCCGCCACTCGAAGGGAATCTCCTGCGTCGCGAAGACCGGGGCCGAAAGGTCCTCGTAGGCTTCGGGCGTCCGGAAGAGGACGGCGCACTCCCGCAAGGGGATGTTCCCCTCCAGGGCCGCAGAGGCCATTTCCCTCGCCGCTTCCCTCATTTCCCTTTCCTCGCCGGGGCAAAGGAACACTTTCAAGTCGGAACCCGCGAACGCCTCCTCCTTCTCGAGCGAGACATCCGGTTCGTGTCCGCCGAAACCGAACAAGCGTGCCTGGAGGCGGGAAAGAGGCGAATCTCCGGATGGATATTCCGCGCTTTCCCGGATCTCCGCCCCCAGAACCTTGAGGCGCTCGACAAAAGGTCGGGCGTATTCGAACGCCTCCCGATCCATGGCGGGAACGAAACACTCCACGGGCCGGAACCCGGCCCAATGGGCGAAGACGGCCTCCTGGAGCCGGGTGGCGTCGTAGAAACCGTAGAGGAAGAGGGGTCCCTGCCCGGAGGCGCTTTTCAGAACCGCGCGAGCCGCATCGGTCCCATCATGGAACCCGTTCTTCGATTTCCACGATACGTAGGAATCCCATACGTCGGCGATGGTCCGCAGGCGCGAGGACAGCGTCCGCCCCCCCTCCTCCGAAGAAAGGACATCCGCCGCTTTGCGCAATGCCACCGGCTCGAACATCGCCTCCTGCAATTCGAGGATCGTCTTGTGGATGGCGGGATGGAATCCGGGTTTGCCCGCCATGGACTCGAAAGGACCACCGGCCAGTGAAGCCGGGGGACAAAGAGCCTCGAGAACAAGTGACGCGGCACCCGTCGGGACGGGCCTGGATCCCCGGGAAAGGAAGAGTTCCTCCGTCGATTCCTTCAGATGATGCTGCAGCGTGGATATGCCGACATTGAAGAGCGAACCTTCGCGCCCGGTCAGGATCCGCCGCAAGTGCCGGGTCAGGAGGTGGTTCGGAACGAGGACCGTGAGCCCGTCGCGTGGATGGGTCGCGCGGAAGGCACCGACGCGTTCAACCAGTTTCTCCTCGAGGAAGGGCTGAAAAGGGCCTCTATATAGGGAAAGGGTCACAGGATGCGATCCTTTTGACAAGGAGTTGGTCGGAAAGGGGTGTAATTCGTCCGCGCTTCATTATATATATCAGGGCACGGACATCGCATCCAAAGCTTGCACCGGGATCGTTTCCGTGTCTTCCATCATACAGGTTCCACCTTGGTGCCTTCGTGTCTTCGTGGTGAGAGCCGTTCAGGGGTCGTCATGCCACGGGAGATCCTCATCGCCAATGCCGCCGGGTTCTGCACCGGCGTGAAACGGGCCATCCAGAAGGCCGAGGAGCTCCCGCGCGCGGCCATCTACGGTTCCCTCATCCACAACCCCCAGGAAGTGGCCCGTCTCGAACGCGAACACAAGCGCATGGTGAAAGCGTCCTCGGACATCGGTGACGACCCGGTCGTCATCACGGCCCACGGGCTGGACGTGAATATCCTGGAGGAATTGAAAAAGGACCACCAGGTCGTGGACTTGACCTGTCCCCTCGTGACGAGCATCTACAAGGCGGGCCAGGACCTGGAGTCGAAGGGGTTACGCATCGTCATCGTGGGCGACCCGAACCACGTCGAGGTCAAGGGCATCGCCAGCCGCATGAAGGACCCCCTCATCGTCAACAAGCCGGAGGACGTGGAGAAGGTCCCCGCGGACGCCGCGATCGGCGTCATCTGCCAGAGCACCCTCCTGATGGACAAGTTCGGGAAGATGGTGGACCTCCTGAAGGCGCGTTGCGCCCGGGTGGAGGCCGTCAACACCATCTGCAAACCCACCCAGCGCCGCCAACAATCCGCCGAGGAGCTTTCCCGCAGGGTCGAGGTCATGGTGGTGATCGGGGGACGCAACTCCTCCAACACCCACAAACTGGCCGAGACCTGCGAGGCGCATCTCCCCAGCGCCACCTACCACGTCGAAACGGCCCAGGAGCTCGATCCCGCCTGGTTCAAAGGCAAGACCCGGGTGGGCATCACAGCGGGCGCTTCCACCCCCGACTACCTCATCCGCGAATGCGTGGAGAGGATCCAAAGCCTGCCCGACTGATCCTTTCCAAAACCTTTTTTCACCGCCAAGTTCGCCAAGGGCCTTCGGCCCACGCCAAGACGGCTATTTCCCGTTCCTCATTCCGAATTCTTCTTTCATTTGAGGTACAATAGCCGCAACAACCCTTCTATCCCGAGGTGCCTTCATGGGCGACTTCCCTTTTGAGACGGACGACGAGGTTTTCAACAAGATCACGCGCGGCGTGGGCAAGGTCATCAACATCAAGGAAATCGACGGCCTGCAGTATTTGCGGGTCCACATCGAGGACCGGCCGGACGAGGTCTGGGCCGGTAACGAATGCGAGCTGTGGCACAAAAAAAGATAAAAGATTTTATTCTGGGTGTATTGTTCGGTGTAATTGGCCTCTCACTCATGGAACGGGGGTTATGGTTATGTGTTCTTATATGGGACATGACACCCGGACCCTCAATTACTCTACTGCTGGGAATCCTCTTGTTCGTTATTGGCCTTTGGCTTACCTATCTCTCGGTGGGTCGCATACTTAAACTGACCGGTTGATTTGTGCTATATCCGTCATTGTGAACCTCAGCGCCGACCCTTCGGCCTCGCTCAGGGCGGGTAGGCGTGGTCTGAGGTGTGGCAATCTCAGGCCGTTTCCGTCTCCGATCCATGCAGTTCTTCGCGACTTCGCCCGCCATCCAGAACCCTTGATGGCGAGGTCTCGCCAAAGGCGGACGGCTTCGCGTTGGCGTTGAATTAAGCCGTTATCCTCGCCATTTGCCCCTTGACAAATAATAGAATATTAGTATTATCTAATATAAGGAGGTCGACATGAGGAAAGCCCAGGTGGACATGGCGGCCCATTGCGTGAAATCCATCGCGCATCCCATCCGACTGTCCATTCTGGCCATCCTGGTGAACGGCGAGAGGAACGTCCAGGACCTCACGAAGGCCCTGGGGACCACCCAATCCAACGTTTCCCAGCACCTGGCGCAGATGAGGGCCCGGGGCGTCCTGAAGACCTCCCGCCGCGGAAACCGCACTTTCTACGACGTGGCCAACCCGAAGGTGGGAAAACTGGTGGACTTGATGAAGGAGATCTTCTGCGACGCCTGAGGCCTTTTTTTCGGCCCAGTTTCATAAGTTAATACTAATAGTCTGATGGAGGTAACCATGCGTCTGGCAGCCGGCATCGTGATCGGGGCCCTCTTCGGCTTCACCTGGTACAAGCTGGTGGGCTGTTCCTCGGGGGCTTGCCCCATCACCTCGAACCCCTGGATCAGCACCTTCTACGGGGCGCTGATGGGTGCGATGGTCAGTCATTCGTAAGAGCCGTGCATGGGGCGGCCCGCCGTGGCGGCCCGGAAAACCAAGGAGGATGTCATGAACAAGGCGAAGGAATTCACGACCCAAGGCTGGCAGAAGGATGTTATCGACTCGGACAAGCCCGTCCTGGTCGATTTCTGGGCCCCCTGGTGCGGCCCCTGCCGGATGCAGGGCCCCATCGTGGAGCAGTTGGCCTCCGAGATCGGCGAGACGGCGGTCGTGGGAAAACTCAACACCGACGAGAACCCCGAGGTGGCGGGTCATTATGGCATCATGAGCATCCCCACGCTCATGGTCTTCAAGAACGGAAGGCCGGTGAAGCAGTTCATCGGCGTCACCAACGCCAACGCGTTGAAGACCGCGCTGTTGCAGGGTGCGGCGCTTTGAATCAAGTTCCAGGAGGCGTGTCATGTTCAAGAAAAACGTAGGTGGGACCGACCGCATCGTCCGTTACGTCGTGGGAGTCGTCCTGGTGGTCGCTGGGTTCTTTCTCCAGGGGACTGCGGCGTGGATCGCGTGGATCGCGGGAGCCGCCGCCTTGCTGACGGCCCAGTTGCAGTTCTGCACGCCCTACGCGCTATTGGGAATCTCCACCTGCCCGACGAAGCAGAGCAACAAGTAAGCAGCGGCTTTTGATCCGTCTGATCAGTCTGATAAGACCGATCGAACCGATCCTTTACGAATACGACAGGAGTTTTTCATGCAAGCAACCGCCCGTTGGATCAGCGAGGACAAGTTGGAGATGAGGACCCGCGGCAATGCCTATTTCACCGATCAGAAACCGGGAGAGCCCGCGGACCCCTCCCCGGTCGATTACCTGGCGGCCTCCCTGGCCGGTTGCGTCGGGTTCTTCGTGGCGAGATTCCTCCGCCGCAAGGGGTTCGAACCCCGCGGCCTTTCCGTCGACGTGACGGGCACGATGGCCGAAGGACCCCACCGCATCGGCGCCTTCGACATCCAGGTCCACCTCCCGGCCGGCCTCCCGCCCGATCTCAGGGAAGTGGCCCAGCGAGCCGCCGAATCCTGCACCATCCATCACACGCTCCAGCATCCGCCGGAGATTCGGTTCACCTACAACAACACCTGATCCGACGGCGATTCCGGATCCCAAGCGCACAGCAAGCACCAGTTGACATTCCCCTCCGGAACCGATTGAATATCGTCCATGGACGCCCTTCTCCTCTCGCGAATTCAATTCGCCTTGACAATCGGCTTCCATTACATATTCCCACCCCTCTCGATCGGCCTTTCTCTCTTCATCGTGTGGTTCGAGGCCCTGTACCTGAAGACCCGCGAGGCCCACCACCTGGAGGCGGCCCGGTTCTGGACCCGCCTCTTCGCGCTCACCTTCGCCCTGGGCGTGGCCTCCGGCATCGTGATGGAGTTCGAGTTCGGCACCAACTGGGCCGCATATTCCCGCTTCGTGGGCGACGTCTTCGGCAGTCCCCTGGCTGCCGAGGGCATCTTCGCCTTCTTCCTCGAATCCACCTTCCTGGGAGTCCTTCTTTTCGGCCGGAAAAAGGTCGGTCCCCGGATGTATTTCACGTCCTCCTTCCTCGTTTCCCTGGGAGCGCACCTTTCGGCGTTCTGGATCGTCACGGCGAATTCCTGGATGCAGACTCCCGCGGGCTACACCCTCGTGACGAGGAACGGCACCACCCGCGCCGAGATCACCGATTTCTGGGCCATGGTTTTCAACCCCTCTTCCCTTTACCGATTCAGCCACGTCATCGTGGGATGCTGGCTCACGGGCGCCTTCGTGGTGACAGGGATCGCGGCCCTCTACCTCCTGCAGAGACGGCACCTCGAGTTCGCGCGCTCCTGCCTGAAGGTCGGCCTCCTGGTGGCCGCCTTCGCCTCCCTGCTCCAACTGTTCGTGGGTCACGGACATGCCGTCCAGGTGGCCGCGACGCAACCCGTCAAACTCGCGGCCTACGAGGCCCATTACCCGGAATCCGGCCCTGCCGACCTGTACCTGTTCGGATGGGTGGACGAGAGGAACGAGACGGTCTGGGGTGTCAAGCTTCCGGGAATGCTCAGCTGGCTGGTGACCTTCGACGCGAAAAGCCATCTGCCGGGCCTGAGAAAATTCCCTCCCGGCGACCGCCCCCCTGTTCAGATCGTCTTCCAGGCCTACCATCTCATGGTGGGGATCGGGATGGCCCTGATCGGGCTCTCCCTCCTGGGCCTCCTGCTCTGGTGGCGGGGCCGGCTCTTTGAATTCCGCCCCTATCTTCTCGCGCTCGTCCCCTCCCTACTGCTCCCCCAGATCGCCAACCAGGTGGGATGGATCGCCACCGAGGTGGGCCGCCAACCCTGGATCGTGTACAACCTCCTCCGCACCTCCGACGCCCTTTCAAAGACCGTGACGGCCGGCGAGGTCCTTTTCTCGCTCGTCCTTTTCGGAGCCATCTACTCCCTCCTCTTCCTGCTTTTCGTGTATCTCGCCGTGCACAAGGTGATGAAGGGACCCGAACCCCCGGGAAAGGTCGCATCCTGATGGATCTCGAAAGCATCTGGTTCGCCCTGGTGGCCCTCCTGTTCATCGGTTATATCGTGCTGGACGGCTTCGACCTCGGGGTCGGTATCCTGCACCTCGGCGTCCGGACGGAAACAGGGCGGCGCACGCTCCTTCAGTCCATCGCCCCCGTCTGGGACGGCAACGAGGTCTGGCTGGTGACGGGTGGCGGCGCCCTTTTCGCGGCCTTCCCTCACGTCTACGCCACGGTCTTCTCGGGTTTCTACCTCGCCTTCATGCTCTTCCTTTTCGCCCTCATCCTGCGCG
The DNA here is from genome assembly GCA_964529445.1 of uncultured bacterium. Taxonomy (GTDB): domain Bacteria; phylum Oederibacteriota; class Muellerivitia; order Muellerivitales; family Muellerivitaceae; genus CAZGWJ01. The sequence goes on along the minus strand of CAZGWJ010000001.1, from coordinate 17,821 downwards.
CCGTATCCCTCGAGTTCCGGAGCAAGGTGGACGCCGCCCCCTGGAGGGCGATCTGGGACATGGCCTTTGCGGGAGGCAGCACGTTGGCCGCGCTCCTCTTGGGGGTCGCTTTCGGCAATCTCGTACGGGGCATCCCCCTGGCTCCGGACCACGAGTTCGCGGGCACCTTCCTTTCCCTGTTGAACCCCTTCGCCCTGACGTTCGGCCTGGCCTCGGTCTGCGTCCTGGCCGTGCACGGGTCCCTCTACCTCGTCCTCAAGACCGAGGACCCTCTGCGGGAACGCTTCCGGGCCGTGGCCCGGTTGGGCGGCGTGCTCCTCCCCCTTTTCATCCTCGGCCTGACCGCCCTCTCGATCGCCGGTTCCGATCCGGTCCGGACGGCCTTCGAGAGTCGCCCTTTCCTGCTGATCCTTCCCCTAGGGGCCTGTGCCGCCGGCTTGGGAATCCCCTTCCTCGTTCGAGAACGACCCTTCGGGGCCTTCCTGGCCTCCGCCCTTGCCATCGTGCTGACCCTGGCCTTCTTCTTCTCCTCCCTGTACCCCTCGATGGTCTACTCCCTGGGTTCGCCCGCGAACAGCCTGACGGTCCTGAACTCCGCGTCCTCGCCGAAGACGCTCGGGATCATGCTGGTCATCGCGGGACTCGGCCTGCCGCTGGTGATCCTCTATACGGCCTGGGTGTATCGGACGTTCAGGGGAAAGATCGTCCCCGATCCCGACGGCTACTGACAGAAACGGGGACCGCAGAGACACAGAGCCGCTGAGAAAGTCATTTTCAAATTGCTTACACACCTGTCCAAGACCATTCAACCGAAGGGCATCTCAAGACGTCCCCTCACCCATCATTCGTCGCGAAATTCACGCTCGAATGATTGCCCTCTCCCGCTTGCGGGAGAGGGGGAAGGGGAGAGGGGGCTTTTTCGTGGTTGTGTGTTCGAGCCTGTCCAAAACAAGGGTTTGACGGCTCGTGACCCGTGAAGGGCGGACGTCTTGGACACCAGTGAATTGCTTACCGTTTTTTGAATTGATACCGATCGAATCTATTTGGCCACATCCCAATAACCCTTCATAATTCTGAAGTTCTCTGCGGCTCTGCCCGCCATCCAGAGCCCTTGATGGCGAGGTCTCGCCAAAGGCGGACGGCTTCGCGTTGGCTTTGTATTGGTTTTTTTGGCTTTTTCGAAGGAATGTCACGGTCATTACTTTTGAGAAACCCCTGAAAATGCTGTATAAAAGCGGACGTGTTTGCGGCGTCGAGGGATCCCCTTCCCCCGCCGTGAACCCCGATTTCGACGTCAGACCGCCCCCACGCTCCACCCCTCCCACCCGGGCGGCACAATTTCTCAAGAGGAGATTAGGAATGATCAAGCATTGGTTGACCCGGGTCCTTTCGGGACTCACGGTCCTCCTGATGGCGCCGCTCGCGCGCGCCAGCGAGGCGGACCTGAAGATCCCCGATCTTGGATTGGTATCCTTCCTGGGGGTCCCCGGACGGGACATCCTGGGCTGGGGCATGGTCGTGTGCTTCGCCGGCGTTCTTTTCGGCGCGTACATGTACATGCACATCCGCAATCTCCCGGTCCACCGGGCCATGAAGGAGATTTCGGAGCTTATCTACGAAACCTGCAAGACCTACCTGCTGACCCAGATCCGCTTCATCATGATCCTCTGGGTCTTCATCGGCGTCATCATCGCCATCTACTTCGGGATCCTGAAGCCCGTCGGGGCGATGAACGTGCTGATCATCCTCCTCTGCAGTCTCGTGGGTATCGCGGGTTCGGTGCTGGTGGCCTGGTTCGGCATCCGGATCAACACCTTCGCCAACTCCCGTACGGCCTTCGCCTCGCTGAAAGGCAAGCCGTTCCCCTGCTACGACATCCCCCTGAAGGCCGGCATCTCGATCGGCATGATGCTCATCTCCATCGAGCTGATCATCCTGCTCTTCATCCTCCTGAAGGTCCCCGGCGACCTGGCCGGCTTCTGCTTCATCGGCTTCGCCATCGGCGAATCCCTCGGCGCGGCGGCCCTCCGGATCGCGGGCGGCATCTTCACCAAGATCGCCGACATCGGGTCCGACCTCATGAAGATCGTCTTCAAGATCAAGGAGGACGATGCGCGCAACCCCGGTGTCATCGCCGACTGCACGGGCGACAACGCGGGCGACTCGGTCGGCCCCACGGCCGACGGTTTCGAGACCTACGGCGTCACGGGCGTGGCCCTCATCACCTTCATCCTGTTGGCGGTGGCGGACCCCATGGTCCAACTGCAGCTCCTGGTCTGGATCTTCGTGATGCGCGTGCTCATGATCGTGACCTCGGGCGTGTCCTACTTCATCAACGGGGTCGCGGTGGCGGGCCAGTACAAGAACGCCTCGAAGATGAACTTCGAGCATCCGCTCACCACCCTGGTGTGGATCACTTCCATCGTGTCCATCGTGGTCACGTACATCGCCTCCAACCTGCTGATCGGGAACGTCGGCGGCGACACCTCGCTGTGGTGGAAGTTGGCCACCATCATCTCCTGCGGTACGCTGGCCGGGGCCATCATCCCCGAACTCGTGAAGGTGTTCACCTCCACGGGTTCCCGCCACGTCCAGGAAGTGGTGGAAGCCTCCCGGGAGGGCGGCGCCTCCCTGAACATCCTGGCCGGATTCGTGGCAGGCAATTTCTCGGCCTATTGGATGGGCTTCTCCATCATCGGCCTCATGGCCCTTGCGGCCTGGGTTGCCGGCATGGGTTTAGGGCTCTTCATGGTGGCTCCGGCGGTCTTCGCGTTCGGCCTGGTGGCCTTCGGGTTCCTGGGCATGGGCCCGGTCACCATCGCCGTGGACTCCTACGGTCCGGTGACGGACAACGCCCAGTCGGTGTTCGAACTCTCGACCATCGAGACGATGAAGGGCGCCAAGGACGAGGTCAAGCGCGACTTCGGCTTCTCGCCCGACTTCAAGAAGGGCAAGGAACTGCTCGAGGAGAACGACGGGGCCGGCAACACCTTCAAGGCCACCGCCAAGCCGGTCTTGATCGGCACGGCGGTCGTCGGCGCCACCACCCTCATCTTCTCCATCATCGTGCTCCTGGCGCAGGGTCATTCCGAGGGCATGATCACCCAGCCCCAGTTGGACGCGGTGGCGGGCCACTTCTCGCTGTTGAACCCCTGGTTCCTCCTGGGGCTCATCGCGGGCGGCGCGATGATCTACTGGTTCACCGGCGCTTCCACGCAGGCCGTCTCGACCGGCGCCTTCCGCGCGGTCGAGTTCATCAAGAAGAACATCAAGCTGGGCGCGGGGGCCAAGAAGGCCTCCATCTCCGACTCGAAGAAGGTCGTCGAGATCTGCACCCAGTACGCGCAAAAGGGGATGTTCAACATCTTCCTGGCCGTGTTCTTCGGGACGCTGGCCTTCGCGTTCATCGATCCGAACTACTTCATCGGTTACCTCATCTCCATCGCCATCTTCGGGCTCTTCCAGGCCATCTTCATGGCCGACGCGGGCGGGGCCTGGGACAATGCCAAGAAGATCGTGGAGACCGACCTGAAGCAGAAGGGCACCCCCCTGCACGCCGCCTGCGTCGTGGGCGACACGGTGGGCGATCCCTTCAAGGACACCTCCTCGGTGGCCATGAACCCGGTCATCAAGTTCACGACCCTGTTCGGCCTCCTGGCCGTGGAGTTGGCCATCAGCCTCGTGATGCCCGCGGGCGTGCGGATCTTCCTGGCCCTGGTCTTCTTCGCGATCTCGGTCAAGTTCGTCCACCGCTCCTTCTACGGGATGCGCATCAAGTCGTAGGAAGCCGGTTTTCCCGGCCCCGGCCCCCCAAGGGGCCGGGGCTTTTTTATTTCCCGTCTTGCGATCTGTCCGCCGGACCGGTACTGTGGCTTTCACCCGGAGGGTTCCATGAAAAGTAACCCGTTGCCATGGGTCCTGTTCATCCTGCTGATCGCGCCCTCTTCCCTTGCGGACACTCTTTCGCCCATCCCCGCGCCCGGGGAGGACGAGTCCGCCGAAAAGACCCCCCTCCTCGACGAGGTGGTCGTCACGGCCACCCGGTCCCGCCGTTCCCTTTCGGGCATCCCGGCCAGCGTCTCGGTCATTTCCCGCTCGACCCTGGAAGCCGCGCCCGCCCTGAACACGGACGACCTCCTGAGGTCCCAGGCCGGCGTCGATGTCAAGCGAGTGACCGGCATGGCCTCCGGCATCCCCTCCCGGATCAGCGTGCGCGGCGTTCCCGGGATCAATAGGACCCTTCTTCTCCTGGACGGCATCCCCCTGAACGCGGCGGGCACCGGTTTTCTGGGCACGAACGAGGCCCCCTTGGACCTCGCGGAGAGGATCGAGGTCGTTCGCGGCCCCTTTTCCTCCCTGTACGGCTCCAACGCCTTCGGAGGCGTCGTCAACGTGATCACAAGGGATCCGGGAGTCGGCCTGGATGGCGACTTCACGACGACCGCCGGCGCTTTCGGGCACCGGGAGTATTCCGGCTTCGTTTCCGGCTCAGGGAGCAAGGCATCCCTTCTCTTTCACGCGGACACGCGAAGCACCGACAATTACCTGGTCCGGGACTACCGGATCGACCGAACCTGGGACGCTCCAACCGGGAGTTTTCGGATCAACCGGCTTCCCGTGGAAAACTACGACACCAAGGAAGAGCGCACCTTCGCGAAAGCCTCCTTCGACCCTTTTCCCGACACCCGCGTTTCAATCCTCGGCCACACCTTCCACGGAAGGACCGGATACGGGCAGACGGTCTTCCTGCAGGATCCCCGGGAAAACACTCTTGAGAACCGCACGCGGATGGGAGCCCTTCGTTTCGAGGCCTCCCCGTCACCTCTCCTGGACCTCACGATCGGGGGTTACGGACGCCGCCGCAACGAACACATCGTGAACGAGAGCTATTCCCACATGAACCCCTTCCCCCCCTTCCCCGTCTATGTGCCCTCGTATTCCGACACGGAATATACCGACTGGCAGGGGGAGCTTCGAGCCGTCTGGCACCCCACGGAGAATCACGCCCTCACCCTCGGAGGCGAACATCTCCGGAACGAGGGTCGTTTCGATCCGACCCGCCGGATCGACGACAACACCCCGATCGCGGGAAGGAACGGGCGGATCGAATCCATCCGCAACACGGCCTTCTACCTGCAGGAGGAATGGTCGGCGGGAGCGTTCCGCATGGTACCGGGTGCGCGATTGGACCGTGTCGATTCCCTGGGAAGCGTCGTTTCCCCCAAGGCGGGGCTCCTTTGCCGGGTTTCCGACCGCCTTCGCCTCCGCACTTCCGTCGGCCGGGCCTTCCGCGCCCCGACCCTTTCGGAACTCTACATGCCCGACATCTCCTCCATCCCCGGCGTGGTCCTGAAGTCGAACCCCGGCCTTCGGCCCGAATACCTGACCTCGGCGGACTTCGGCGCCACCTGGGACGCCGCCTCCCGTTTCAAGGCCGGCCTGGACGTCTTCCATAACGATATGAAGGACCTGATCAGCACCCGCAAGGAGGGGCCCACGATGACCTACGTCAACGTGGATCGCGCCCGGTCCCAGGGCTTCGACTCCGTCGTTTCCTGGATCCCCGCGCCGGGATGGCGCTTCTCGGCGAACCACACCTACCAGTGGGCTGTGGATCGGAACAACGGGGCCGTCCTGGACTACATGCCCCAGAACAAGGGTTCCGTCTCGCTGGGACACACAAGATCCCTGGGGTCCTTCACCCTCGACCTCCACGCCGAGGAGTTCCTCTCCGGCTCCCGTTTCTATACCGACAGCGCCACCCGCCGTCGCGTACGGCTCGATCCCTATGCCTGCACGGGCGCGGGGTTGAAAGTGCGCTGGCTCGATCGGGCCTCCCTCTCGATCCGGGCGCTGAACCTTTTCGACCGGGAGTACGAAGAGACCGGCGAAGTGCTCTCTCCCGGACGCCAGGTCCTCGTTTCGGCGAGCGCGGGTTTCTAGCTCGATAGGGCCTGCGGGGTCAAGGCGAACGATCGGAGAGGGATGGGGTGACAGGAGCAAAAAATCCTGGACGTCCATGCGGTTGAAGAATACCGGGTCCCATTGCCAATGTTTCAAAAGACCTTCATCATCCTGGATCCAGCGCCTCGCGGACCTTCTCGGCCAGATCCCGGAGGGTGAAGGGCTTCTGGATGAAATGCGCATCCTTCCCCGCCCAGCCCCGGTGGGCGATCACCTCCGCGGAATAGCCGGAACAGAAGAGCACCTTCAACCCGGGAGAGTGGGCCTTCAGCCGTTCCGCGAGTTCACGGCCGCTCATGCCCGGCATGATCACGTCGGCGACGAGCAGTTGCCATTCGCCGGCGTGCTTCCCGGCCAGTTCCAGGGCCGCCTTCGGGGTCCCGGCGGTCAGGACCCCGTATCCCAGCTTCTCCAGCATCATCCGGCACACGTTCAGGACCGACGATTCGCCTTCCACCAGGAGCACCCGTTCCCCCTGGCTTTTCGGCAACTCGTCCGCGGGAACTGCGGGGGCTTCGACGACCGCGTCTTTCCTGACCGGGAGATAGATCGAAAAGACGGTCCCCTCGCCGATCCGGCTGTGAACGTCGATGAATCCCCCGTTCTGACGGACGATGTCGTCGACCGTGGCCAAGCCCAGGCCCGTACCGCGGCCGATCTCCTTGGTGGTGAAGAACGGCTCGAACAGGTGCTCCAGGGTGTGCCGATCCATGCCACGACCGTTGTCGGCGACGGAAAGCACCCCGTAACTTCCCGGCTTGCATCCCGGATGCCCGGTGCAGGATTCCCCGTCCAGGACCGTTGATCGCGTTTCGACGACGATCCTCCCTGAATCCGCGATGGCGTCCCGGGCATTGACGCACAGGTTGGAAAGGATCTGCGCGAACTGGCCGGGATCCAGCCGCACCCGGACGGGATCCGCCGCAGGCGCCCAGACCAGCTCGATGTCCTCCCCGACGAGGCCCCGGAGCGTCCCGAGCATGCCCTCCACCGTGCGATTGAGGTCGAGCGTCCTTGGGGAGGCGCCCTGCATGCGCGCCAAGGCCAACAACTGCCTCGTGATGTCCGCGGATTTCTGCGCGGCGGCCATCACTTCCGACAGTTCGGCGTGCAACGGCTGGGCGGGGTCCGCGCGGTCCATCGCCATCTGCGTGTAATTGATGATCACGCTGAGCATGTTGTTGAAATCGTGGGCCACGCCGCTGGCCAGCCGGGCCACGGATTCCATCTTCCGGGCCTGCTCCAGTTGGGATTCCATCCTCCGGATCTCCGTCACGTCCCGGATCAGCGACATCAATCCGGTCACCTTCCGCCCTTCGCCGTCCCGGAGGGCCGCGGAGACGCCCTCCCCCGTGAAGACCTCGCCGTTCTTCCTCCGGAACCGGACCTCGTACGGATCGTCGGAGGGCGCGGCGCCCGGATTGAACCGCAGGCGTCCCTGCTCCTCGTAATCCTCCTTCCGCTCGTAGAGGAACTCCGTGTTCCTCCCGAGGACCTCCTCCGGGGAATACCCGAAGACCCGGACGAAGGCCGGATTGACCCGGATGATCCGGCGTTGGATGTCCGCGTAGATCAGCGCCGCGGGCATCGTCGCGAAGACCTGTTCGATCTCCCGGAGCTTGTCCCCCAACGCCTTCTCGCTCTCGCGCAATTTACCGTACGCCTGTTCCAGGTTCCGCGTCCTCAGGCGCACCTGGAAGCGAAGGAGCAGGATGATCCCGGCCGCCAGCAGCAACGCGGAGAAAGCGACGGCCAGCGCCCAAGCCACGTATCCCGGGACCAGGGGGCGCGGGGGCCGGTCCATGCGCTTCGCCAGGATCCGGTAATAGGGGGAATCGGGATCGTTCTTCCAATCCCTCAGGTCCCGGTCCACGGCCTTCAGGAGACCGGCATTGCGTCCCTGGGCGGTCGCGAAGAAAAGCGTGGCCGGATCGAACACGATCGGCGTCTTGACCAAACCGTAACTGCGGTAGGAGCGGTCGCCGAAGAAGTGATTCGCGACCGCCACGTCGGCCTTCCCTTCGGCGGTCCTCAGGAAAGCCTCCTCATAGGACTTGCACAGGAGGATCTGCACCTGGAAATCGAAACCGTCCATCATCCGCTGGAAACCCTGGTTCTGGATCGCGCCCTCGAGCAGGGCGACCCGGCGGCCGCCCAGGTCGGACAAGCCGGTCACCGAGGCGGAAGGCCTCGCGTAGACCTGCGACCAGCTTTCCAGGGCGGGAATCTCGTGGAAATCGAGCCGCTCGTCCCTCTCCCGGGAATAGGCGACGTCAGGCAGGAGATCGATCCGTCCCCGCTCCAGGTCGCTCAGGCAGGACGGCCAATCGCCCGGGACATAGACGAGCGTCCACCGCTCCCGGATGGCGATTTCGGAGAGGAGATCGATGAAGATCCCGGCGGGGCGACCCGCCTCATCCGTGTATATTTTCGGAGGGTTCTGGTAGATCCCGACGCGGACCGTCCTCAACGGGGATCCGCCCGGTGTGTGGACCTGGGCGCTCGATGGAAGGGGACTCGCCAAGTGCAGATAAGCCGCAATCAGGACGGCGGTCACGGATCGAAGGAACGACTGCCGGGTAGGACCCATGGTCGGCTCCGGGACGTCTTGGATGGATCTTGAGTCATTCTATCCCCATTGGCCGGTTCCGGGTATCCGGATGGTGTTCCCCGGGACCGAACGCGACACCCGTGCGGTTTTTTTGGGTAAACGCCTATAATATCGGCATCGGAAGAATTCCCGGATCGGGTTCGATGCCTTGATTCCGACTCCCGACAACAGCACAATACGGAAAAGAAACCCCGGACGGAAAGAGGCCCCGATGAGGATCGAAGCCGACGAAAAGCTCGAGCGGATCGCCGTTGAACTGCCCGGATCCATCCCCGTCCTCGAGCACCACAAGGTCGGCCTCGGCGACGGGACCGGCGCCACGCTGGAGGAGGCCTGCCGGAAGGCGGGTGCGCCCCTGCGGGACGTCCTCGAGGAACTGCGCGCCCTCGTCCGCCGGGACGACGGGAACCGGGAGGATTGGGACCACGCCCCCCTTCCGGCGCTGGTCCACTACATCATGGACCACCACCACCGCTTCGAGCAGCGGCTGGTGGGCCACATCCTCGACCTCTTCGAGAGGAACGTGGTTCGGCACGGCGGCGAGCATGCCGAGTTCCGTTCCCTGAAGTCCCTCTTCTCGAAAATGTCGTCCGGTTTCCTGTCGCACATGAAGAAGGAGGAGAAGGACCTTTTCGTGCACTTCCGTCACGAGGTCGCCCCGGGCGCCGGGGAGACCGCACGGGGGGAACTGGCCCACCGTTCCCTTCCGCTCGTCCTCATCCTCGAGAAGGAGCATCGGGGACTCGAGAACGAATGGGCCGGCATCCGAGCCCTTGTGCGATCCTTGATCCCCCCCCCGGATGCGTCCCTGACATGGCGGGCGCTCTACCAGGCCCTGGATCGCCTTGAGCTGTACCAGAAGGAGCACGTGCACAAGGAAGAGGAAGTGCTTTTCAAGCGCATCAAGCAAATGGCCTCTTAGGACGTAGGAGGGACGCATGAATTCCAGCACGCCGAATTCGGGGGCGCTTCCCCCGGGCGAGCCCACGGACCTGAAAGGCCTGCTTTCGACCGTCCCGGGTTCCGTGGTCAGCCGCACCCTGGTGAAACACCCCTCCGGTTCCGTCACCCTCTTCTCGTTCGACGCGGGCCAGGCCTTGAGCGAACATACGGCTCCCTTCGATGCGCTCGTCACGGTGCTTTCGGGCTCGGTCGAAATCGCGGTGGGAGGCCAGTCCACCGTCGCTCGCGCGGGCGAGACGGTCTTCATGCCCGCGAACATCCCCCATGCCCTCAAGGCCCCGGAGGCCTTCCGGATGGTCCTGGTGATGCTGAAGGCCTGACAGGCCCTCCTATTTCCCACCCCAAAATTTGGAATAATTTCGGGACGGGTCCCTCTATAATTAGGGTCTCATTTCCTTCCCGAATTGAGGTTGAGCCATGTCCTGCTATCGGCGCGTCTTTTCGTATGCCGTCCTGGCCCTTCTTCTATTGGGACCCGCCTCCCCCCTTTGGGGCGCCGCTGTCACCACGCGCGGCACCGATTTCTGGGTCGCCTTCCCCAACAATTCGCAGACCCTCGGGAACGTCCAGCTCACCCTCATGGTCTCCGCCGAGAACCCGGCCACCGGCAACATCGAGATCCCGTTCCTCGGCACGAACACCGCCTTCAGCGTGACGCCGGGCATCGTCACCAGCCTGCCAATCGACCCCAGCATGATGGCCAAGATGAACGATGCCGTCCAGAAACTCGGCATCCATGTCACCACCGACACGGAAGTGTCGGTCTATTGCCTGAACCGCCGGACGGCTTCCACGGACGCCTATGCGGCCCTCCCCCTCCCTTCCCTGGGAACGGATTACCTCCAGATCTCCTACAGCAATTCCACCACATCCACGAGCCTCCGATCGCAGATCGCCTTCATGGCGGTCGAGGACGGCACCGCCGTCACGGTCACCCTGCCCTGCGACGCGGGGTCCCGTGCAACCGGCGTGCCCTTCGTCCTGGTCATGGATCGGGGGGACGTCTACCAGGTGGAGACCTCGTTCCAGTCGGGGGACATGACGGGATCGGAAATCCACTCGAACAAGCCGGTGGCCGTTTATGGCACCCACGGTTGCGCGGATGTGCCTACGACCCACACCGCCTGCGACCACCTCGTGGAACAGATGCCTCCCGAATCGGCGTGGGGAACGGATTTCGCGACCGTGCCCCTGGCGACGCGCAAGAACGGCGACACTTTTCGCATCCTGTCCGCCCAGGACGGCAATCCCGTCACCATCGACGGCATCGAGGTGGCCGTCCTCGACCGAGGCGGTTATTTCGAGACTCGCCTGACCTCCCCAGCCCACATCCGCACCGGAGCTCCCGCCCTCGTGGCGCAATACTCCAACGGGACGGGTTACGACGGCGTCACCGGCGACCCCTTCATCATGATCATCCCGCCCTCGGAACAGTTCCTGGGTTCCTACACCATCGCGACCCCGCTGGATCCCTACCTCACGGGGCATTACCTGAGCATCGTTCTGCCCTCCGCGGCATCCGGAACGGTCCTCCTCGACGGGACTCCCGTGCCGGCCGGATATTTCAATCCCATCGGGGTGAGCGGTTATTCGGGTGCCACCGTGACCATTCTGGCGGGTTCGCACACCGTCAGCGCCGCCCAACCCCTGGGCGTCTACGTCTACGGCTTCGGGAGCGCCGACTCCTACGGTTATCCGGCCGGTTACGGGGTGGCCGCTGTGGCCGACGTGGCGCGCATCGACCTCTCCCCCCTCACGGCCACGCACCTCACGGGGGAAAGCCATTGCGTCACGGCCACCGTGAGCGACTCATCGGACTCGCCGGTCCCCGGTGTCCGGGTCGATTTCACCGTGACCGGCCCCCATCCCGCGACCTCCTACCTCTTCACGAACGCCGAGGGGCAGGCCGCCTTCTGCTGGACGGGCACCCTGGAGGGATCGGATCACATCACCGCGCGCGTCGGCGTCCTTTCAGCCGATGCCGACTGCGACTGGCTCGTCCTGACCCCCACCCCGACTGTCACCCCCACCGTCACGCTTTCGCCCACCTGGACCCTGACCCCGACCGTCACTCTCACTCCCACGGTCACCCACACCCCGACCGTCACCCCCACCTTCACGTTCACCCCGACCCTCTCCCCCACGCCGACCTTCACGCCGACCGTCACCCCCACCCCGGGCCTGGAAGTCTGGCCGATCCCCTTCATCCCGGACCTGGCCGTGCGCGGCACGCTGAAATGCTTCCGGATGCCCGAGGGTTCCGCCTTCGCGGTCTACACCGTGGCGGGCGAGAAGGTCTTCGAGAGGGCCGAATCGGCCGGGCGGGTCGAATGGGACGGGAGGAGCGGCAACGGGAAACCCTGCTCGGAAGGGACCTACTACTGGAGCGTCAAGGGGGGCGGGAAGATACTCAAGCGCGGACGGCTCATCTTGAAACGTTGATCAAGAAAAAAGCCCCGGGGCTTGCGCCACGGGGCTTCGCCCGATTTCTCTAGCCGGTTGAACAACTCTTCGTTTTATCGGCGTCCGTCACCGAAAGTTTCCGGTGGCGATTGTCGGAAAACCCCACAGGAACCGCCCCCTCTCCCTTGCTCCCTCCCCCGTGTGTGCATCCCCCGAACGGGGGGCATGCGGGGGAGGGCAATCATTCGAGCGTGTTTCACGCGATGAATGATGGGTGAGGGGATGCGCTGTTCGATCCTTTCATGTCGGCATGGCTTTTCCGGCGGTCACCGGTGGAGAATAAGCCGTTCGTCCGTCTTTGCTCTAAAGGTTCTTCGCCACAAAATCCCAGTTCACGAAATTGAAGAACTCCGCCACGTACTTGGCCCTCGCGTTGCGGTAATCGATGTAATAGGCGTGTTCCCAGACATCGCAGGTCAGGAGGGGCTTCGATCCGGCCGTCAGGGGGTTCCCGGCGTTCCCGGTGGCCTCCACCGCCAGTTTTCCGTCCTTGCCCTTCACCAGCCAGCCCCAGCCGGATCCGAACTGTCCCACGGTCTTGGTGGTGAACTGTTCCTTGAAGGCCGCGAAGGACCCGAAGGCGTCGTTGATCGCTTTGGCGAGATCCCCCGTGGGTTCGACGGCCCCGCCCTTGGGTTTCAATCCGTTCCAATAGAAAGTGTGGTTCCAAACCTGGGCCGCGTTGTTGAAGACCGGTCCCTGGGCCTTGGCGATGATGTCCTCCAGGGATTTCCCGTCGAACTCGGTCCCGGGCGCCAGCTTGTTCAGGTTGTCCACGTAGGTCTGGTGGTGCTTGCCGTAATGGAACTCCAGGGTTTCCTTCGTCAGGAAAGGCGCCAGGGCGTCCATCGCGTAGGGCAGGGGCGGCAGGGTGTAAGGCATGGGATCCTCCTTAAGGATCGCGGATTCGAAGGTACCCATAGGTTTTAAGGGAGCCCGGGAGCGAAAGCAAGACCCCTCGAGAACAACGGTTCAACGTGATATCAGGAGTAAATAGCCCGTCCCGACCGGATCCGGACCGGTGACCTGCCGCTTACAAGCGGACCACTCCATTCCTTCGCCCGACTTCAAGGCGCTTGAAAAACATTCTCCCCGAAGGGTTTTGCGTCACTGCGCCGCCTCCTGGGTTGGATGATTGTCCACAAGTGTCATTCCCGTGTCAATCATACTCTCCATTTTGCGGAGCGCAGCATGGCGGTCCTCCCGGTCCACACGGTCGTATCTCCTGAAAACCGCGTGGGTTTTGTGTCCCGATATCGACATGATGACCGTATCGGGCACTCCCGCTTTCCGGTAGTTCGTCACCGCGCAATGCCTCAGGTCGTGGAACCGGAAGTTTCCGATCCCGGCCTTGCGGCACGCCCTTTCGAAGGCCTTCCGGATGCATCCGATGCGCTTCCCCTTGAAGGTGAACACATGGTCGCATCCGAGGGTCCGGGGGATCTGCTTGAACGACTGGAGGAGCGTCTCGCTCAGCGGGACCTCCCTCTTCTCCCGGGTCTTGGTATCGGCGGCCTCCAGGACGATCACGCGCCCCTTGAAGTCCACCTGGTTCCACCGCAGTCCCAGGATCTCCCCGCACCGCATCCCGGTCGAGTAGGCCAACTGGACGATCCCCTTCAGGCGCTGCGAACAGCAGGAAAGCAGTGCCTGGAATTCGACCGGCTCCAGCGTCCTGTCCCGGAAATGCTCCTTGAACTTCCTCACCCCGATGATCGGATTCCGGTCGATCTGGCCGTTCAACACGGCCCTCCGGAAGATCGTCTTGAGGGTGACGATCTCTTTGTTCAAGGTGGTGTCGGAGAGGGGTTTCCCCGCATGGTTCCTCTGGCCGTCCTGCCGTCTCTTCTGCAGGTAGGCTTCCACCAGATCCGTCGTGAAGCTTTCCAAGGGGCGGTTACCGAAGAAGTCCTTGAACATCGGAATGATCATCAAATCATTCCGGTGGCTCTTCTTCCTCGCCTTGGAGACGGCCAGGTAGGAATCCGCCGCATCGAAGAACAGGAGTTTCGACCTATCGACAGCCAGGAAGCGCTGCTCGACGATCTCTTGCATATGCGTGGCCAGGATCAGCTTGGCTTTCGCCAAGGGGATCTGCCCCAATCGGACCCTTTTACGTCTTTTCACACCCCCTTCCTCGATGAAGTAATCCAGGAAGTACCCCCGCACGTCCTTTCGGAGATGTTGGGGCAATCCGTGAACATTAGGCATGCTCATGACTTCCTCCTAATGTCCCTAGCGGTTCGGATTCTAGCAGTTGTTTTTGTTTTGGGTAGTTGTTTTGGTTGGATGTGTTTTTAATCTTCACAACTTGGGCGCACGCTGCGAGCCGAGAGGCCAGCTCCCACCACCTGATTTCGGACCATGAACATGGTCCAGAGGGGGTGGGAGCTGGCGTCGCAGGCGAGCAAAACCGCGCCCAAGTTCTGTGGTTTGTCCTTGTTTTATTGCAAATCTGTTTCTCATTCCGATTTGCATTTTCTTTTAGCTGATTAAAGTCACGGTTAAAATTTATCGTGGAGTTTATGGGCCGGCATTTCGTGATCGGTTTTGAATATTGGCGCCCGTTCTTGGTGTCATCGGATTTGGCGTCTAGCATGCTCGCATTTGGAAGTTCAGCAGAGAGAGGGTTACTTACCTGCGGGATTTCAGGGTTCTCGTTCATCTTTTACTTCCTGACCCAATCATCCTCCTTTCTGAAAAATACGGCCATAAATAATGAACTTCCACACTCCCAGTCATACGTAACCATCCGTAACCGTCTTTTACCGTCACTAACCAACATAATATTTCCCCGGCTTATAACACAACATGATGAATGAACAGCCTGGCACTCCGGGTGTATTATTTGTTCAAATCAAACGAGGTGGATTCTCGTCTTGCTTGACGTCGAATTACTTGTGGACGGGGGTAGGCCATGAGATTTTCCAGACCGTTCATCCTTTGCGCTCTCCTGGCGATACTGATATGCCCGGTATTGGGGGTGGCGGCCGATGAGTACCGGGAAAAGGTGTTCTTCACGAAATCGAAAAGAGATCTTGGGGGCAGTAGATTCGGAGTGGATGGTAGTGACAGTTTGTACATTCTGGCTGATAACAACAAACGCGTGTATGTATTCGGCATTACGGGCAAAAAGATCAACACATACGATGTGACGGGGATCACTGGTGTTTCCTTGGATTATGTGGGTTGGAAGATATCCGTAGATGCTGACGGTAGTTTCATTATCTATACTTCAAGTGAGGGGGGGGCTGTATTTGACACAAAAGGGATAATGGTTCACAGATTTACGCCGCCCCTGCCTGCTATGAAACTAATACTGGAACGAGGGATTGTATATTCGGAACATGACGGAGCATACATTTGGGGAGATATTTCCATTCCAGGTCGAAGAAAGTACGGCGGCAATTTGTTTGTCGGTGAATTCGAATTCTATACACCTCCCCGGAAGGGGGGGGAGAGGGATAGATCGACATTGAGGCTTAGGCG
The DNA here is from genome assembly GCA_964529445.1 of uncultured bacterium. GTDB lineage: Bacteria > Oederibacteriota > Muellerivitia > Muellerivitales > Muellerivitaceae > CAZGWJ01. The sequence continues at coordinate 2,331 of CAZGWJ010000001.1, read as the reverse complement.
AGAGCCGGGTCGTACACTGCCACCGGAAGTTGACGGATATAGTTTTGCGCGGATGGTGGCCATCGATGAGAGAAATAATATATACGTAGCTTACATGCGTCCCATTCATGAGGATATGCCTTGGGAAGACAGATACATTCTGGTGAAGTACGATAGGCGATTCGAAATGCTATACAAGTTTCCCGAACAAATACACTCTAATTGGTTCATTGATCGAACCACCGGATCTGTTTACAGATTGTGTGTTAATGCTCGGAACAGAAAGGAAATCACGTTCAAGAAATGGGAGCTGCACAGATGATTCAGGACTGATTGGGTCCAGCCTCTTCGCAAGTTGCAAATATCCAATTTAAAAACACCATATTTTTTTGATTATTGTCGATCCCGATCATGATGATATTATCATTTCCGTGTCATTGCGGTGTCATTCGTAACCGTTTTTAGTCGTCGTTTGTAGACACTAACCATTCCTAACCGTCTTTTTAAAAAAAAGAGCCCTTGTCCGCTCCGGTCGCGAAACCGTTGCTAACAAAGGCTCAATTGATGTCGCTAGGGACTTATGATTTTGAAAATGGAGCTGGCGACCGGATTCGGACCGGTGACCTGCCGCTTACAAGGCGGCTGCTCATGCCCTGGATCTTATCGCAGGAGCAACAGCTTCCCTATGGAGCGACCCGCCTGGGTTTCCACGACCAAATAATAGAAACCGTTCCCTAGATCGCTTCCCTTCACGTCTTTGAGGAGCAGATCGAAGTCGTAGACCCCCGAGGGACGCGGATCGAACGACTGTTCCGCCACCTTCCTCATCGCCACGGTGTAAAGCCGGACCCTCACCCACTCGGCGGCCTGTCCCAGGGTCACGTTCACCTTCACGACCGGCGGGTCCGTCGCACCCACCAGGGGGTCCGGCCAGGGGTTCGGCCAGGCGATGGGAGTCGAGACGGCCTCGCCCCCCACGGTCGGCGTGAAGCTCGGGGTCCATGTCCCCGTATCCGTGGGAGTGGGGGTCTCGGTGGGGGTCCAGGTCGGTGTCGGCGTATCCGTGAACGTGGGGGATTTGGTGGGCGTCGGGCTCCAGGTCTCCGTGGATGAGTAGGTCGATGTGGGCGATTCGGTGAAGGTGGCCGTGTATTCCGGCGTGGGGGTCCGTGTGGGCGTCCAGGTCCGGCTGGGGCCCTCGGTCGGCGTGTCCGTCCCCGGAGGGAAGGTCTCGGTCGGGGTCTCGGTCACGGTCGGGGTCTCCGTCCCGGTCGGGGTCTCGGTCTCGGTCGGGGTACGGGTCGGTGTGAACGTGTAGGAAGCCGTGGGGCTCAAGGTGGCGGTCGGCGACTCGGTGGGAGTGGGCGTCCGCGTCGGCGTGGACGTCCAGGTCTCGGTCGGGGTCGAGGTGAATGTGTAGGAGAAGATGGGCGTGTGGGTGGGCGTGAAACGGCAACCGACGACCATGCGGATATTGTCGAGATAGATGCTCCCGGAAGGGGAAATCGCGTCGTTGTTGTAGACGAAACGCAGGAGGTCGATGTTCGACCCGGGCGGGATCGTTCCCGCGTAGTAGTTGATGTTGAAGGTGATGTCCCGGTTGATCCCCGCCGTAACGGCCATGCGATCCGGCGTGGAGATGCGCGAATACCCCACACCCCCGCCCGAGGCGATGAGGAAGAATTCCAAGTACGTGGCCCCGTTGGTCAGGGTCGGGTCCACGTAGGCGTCGAAGAGGATCTGGGTGACGTTGCCGAAGGAGGCGGGAGAGAATCCGGACAGGTTCAGGATCCGGTCGTTCCATCCGCCGGGGGCGGTCAGCTGGGCCTTGAGGCAGGAAGAACCCTGCTGGATGAAACCGGCCGGCGCGCCCGAGGCCCCGACGATGCTCCGCGTGGCGTTGTTGCCCTCCCAGGTCCCGTTCTCGGTGAGGGATTCGCAACCGTTGAAAAGCGTCAGGCAGGTGGTGGAGATGGGGGTCGAAGTGACCGTGGGGGTGAAGGTGCGGGTGCGCGTGAGCGTGAAGGTGCGCGTGAGGGTGGGGGTGTTCGTGGGGATGGTCCCGGTCCAGGTGGCCGTGAAGGTAGCGGTCGGGGTCGGCGTCCCGGTGGGAGTGCCTGTGGCGGTCGGTGTCGGCGAGAAATAAAGGCCGTCCAGCGTCAGCTCGACGAGGGTGGCCGACATGGGCGGCAGGACGGCGGTCAAGGAGTTCGCCGTGAACGCGGGAGCCGTCACCGAGGTGGGAGCCGAGAGGGTCCCGTCGAAACGGAAGGCCCTCGCGGCCGTCACCTGCTTTCCCACGAGGGCCAGGTTGCAGGTGGCGGCCACGGAAGCCGAATACTCCTTGTTGAT